>CAZGDC010000129.1:0-7107 GCA_964524405.1 uncultured Roseivirgaceae bacterium | reverse complement strand
GCCTTCGGTCGTACCGGTACGGAAATGCTTCTCCAAAATTAATATTTTCAAATTGTCTATCAGTCCATGATAATGTATAGCCTACCCAACCTGTTATTTTTCCTAATTTTTTTTGAAAAAGAACTTCGGCTCCATAGCTAGTTCCTTTGCCTGCTTCAATTTTATCTTGCCAATCTTTATTTACACTGGTAAAGCTAGCTCCATCTTTATATTCTATAAGGTTATCCATTTCTTTATAATAGCCTTCGATGGAAAGTTCGTACGATTTATTAAAGGTTTTGGCAATACCTAGTGCGTACTGAAAAGAGGTTTGAGGTTTTACTCGGTCGGTAGAGGGCAACCACAAATCAGTAGGTAAACCAAGACCACTATTACTAAGCAAGTGAATAAATTGAGCCATTTGAGCATAAGATGCCTTAATAGAAAGACTATTATTAACCAAATAACGAGCGGCTATTCTAGGTTGTAAAGAAGTGTAAGTGCTGTTTTCTACATTAAAGCCTGAAAAATGTACCCCTGCATTTATTTTTAATTTATCGGTTAGGCTAAAATCATCTTCGATGTAAGCAGCAAATTCTATGGCTCTTGTTTCAAAAGAGCCCACAACGGTGTCTAGTTCAACCGATTCGTAAGATAATACTCCAGGGTTAAACTCATGATGAATGACATTAACTCCAAATCGGATATAATGGTTTGGGTTTGGGATAAAATCAAAATCTATTTTAGCGGCAACATCTTCTATACCAGAAAGGTATTGAATGGCAAATAGCTCGTTTCTAGTGCCCAATGCATCGGTTGTAGTGGTTTCGCTTTCATTAAATACTTCAAAATTATATCGGCTGTAAGTAAGGGTAAGGTTACTAAAAAGCTTGGGGGTAAACACATGGTTCCAACGAATAGCTCCAATGGCATTGCCCCATTTTAAACCAAACTCCTCTTTAGAATCAACAGTTGATCCGTTAAATGAATGGGTGTATTTATTTCGGCTATAAGCTTTATCTTTCCCTAAAAACCCACTTATGTACAAGCGGTCCTTATTCGAAAATTTATGATTTATTTTGGCATTTAGGTCATAAAAAAAATAACCTGCTGTAAAGTCTCCTCCGCTTTGTGCTTTAATAATGGGGCGTGTGAGTATATCAATATACGTTCGCCTAGCGGAGAATAAAAAGCTCGTTTTATCTTTAATTATAGGGGCTTCTAAGGTTATTTTGGAAGCAATTAGTCCAATAGTAGCCGTGCCTTTAAACTCTTTTACATTGCCTTCTTTTAATGATATATCTATTACCGAAGAAAGCCGCCCTCCATAACGAGCAGGGAAACCCCCTTTGATAAGCTCTACATTATTAATGGCATCGGCATTAAATACGGAAAAGAAGCCAAAGAGGTGTGATGAATTATAAATGGGCACACCATCTAATAAAATTAAATTTTGATCTGGGCCTCCCCCACGCACGTATAATCCACTACTGCCTTCGGAGCCCGATTGCACCCCTGGCAATAATTGTAATACTTTTAATACATCAACCTCGCCCATTAAGGCAGGCAGGGCTTGAATATCTTTTACTTTTACCGTTATCGCACTCATTTGTGTTTGTTGCTGTATCTCTTCTTCGGCTGTAATTACGATTTCATCTAACTCAATAGCACTTGCAAGATCTATGTTTAGTTCTATGTTTTTATCTAAATAAAAAGTGGATACAACAGAGGTATAGCCCACATAGGAAACTACTAATGTAATGCTATCTTGTGGAAGCGTTAGGCTATAAAAACCATAGGTATTGGTGGTGGTGCCTTTTAAATCTTTTTTATTAAACACATTGGCGGCAATTAACGATTCGCCAGAGCTTTTATCGTTAATATATCCACTAATAGTGTATTGTTGGGCAAATATTGAAGTGTTCATTAAAAAAAATGCAATAAACAAGCACATAAAAGCACATCCTAATTTCATAAACTAAAGTTGTTGAATGTTAAGTTGCAATTAATACAATTTAATTCAATAATAAGTATATTTTTTGTTTTTTCTAATGGTTTGTTTTATTTGAGCTTAAAGGGTCTTGGCGATTATTGTAAAAACAGGCTTCTTATTATTAAAGTGGCGAATATTAATTAGGATTTTAATCTTTTAAAAAACTTGATTTAGAGATTCCTGCCTCCGCAGGAATGACGTTTTATTTATTTGATAATCCTAAAATGCGTCCGCCAGGTTAATAAGCAAAATAACAGCACTAGCATTTTTCTAGGTACTAGTGAAAAAACTAAAACTCTGCGTTGCCAGGTGTTCTAGGGAAAGGAATTACGTCCCTGATATTACCCATACCTGTAATAAACTGTACCATGCGCTCAAAACCTAGGCCAAACCCACTATGTGGAGCAGTGCCAAATTTACGAGTATCTAAGTACCACCAAAGGTCTTTTTCATCAATGTTCATGGCGGCCAACTTTGCTTTTAGCATATCAAGTCGTTCTTCTCGCTGCGAACCTCCAATAATTTCGCCTATGCCAGGAAATAATACATCCATTGCTGCTACGGTTTTATTATCTTCGTTGGCTCGCATGTAAAACGCTTTAATGGTAGCTGGGTAGTTATAAAGCGTAACTGGTTTTTTAAAGTGCTTTTCCACTAAAAAACGTTCGTGTTCACTTTGTAAATCAGCTCCCCATTCGTTAATTATATACTTAAATTTTTTCTTTTTATTAGGTTTTGAATTTCGTAAAATTTCAATGGCTTCGGTATAAGTAACTCGCTCAAAATCGTTGCTTGCTACAAATTCTAATCGCTCAATTAAGCCCATTTCATTGCGCTCAATTTGAGGTTTGGTTTTATCTTCATCGGCTGCTCTTTTATCAAGTAAAGCCAAATCTTCTTGGCAATTTTCTATGGCATAGCTTACTAAGTATTTTACAAATTCTTCTGCCAAATCCATATTGTCGTGCAAATCATAAAAAGCCATTTCGGGCTCAATCATCCAAAATTCCGCCAAGTGACGACTCGTGTTTGAGTTTTCGGCTCTAAATGTGGGGCCAAAGGTGTAAATCTCTCCGAGAGCTAATGCAGCCGTTTCTCCCTCTAACTGACCCGATACGGTTAGGTTGGTTTCGTGCCCAAAAAAATCTTTGGTATTATCTACCTTTCCATCTTCATTTTTAGAAATATTTTCTAAATTCATAGAAGTTACTCGAAACATTTCTCCTGCACCTTCCGCATCAGAACCTGTAATAATAGGAGTATGCACATTTACAAATCCTTTGTTATGAAAAAAGGTGTGCACCGCATAAATCAATTGATGGCGAATACGGTAAATAGCACCAAACGTATTAGTCCGCACTCTTAAATGGGCAATTTCTCTTAAAAACTCAAGGCTATGTTTTTTGGGTTGTAGAGGGTATTCATCTGGGTCACTATCTCCTAAAATTTCTAATGAATTAACAACTAACTCATAGGCTTGTCCTTTGCCTTGCGACTCCACTAATTCGCCTATAATGCTCACACTTGCTCCTGTGGTAATTCTCTTTAAAAGAGCTTCCTCAAAATTTTCAAAATCTACAACGGCTTGCATGTTATTAGAGGTAGAGCCATCATTTAGTGCAATAAATCGGTTGCTTCTAAAGGTGCGTACCCAACCCATAATTTTTGCTTGCTGTCCTAGTTTATTACCTTTAAGAAGCTCTTTAATTTTAATGCGTTGCATGATTTTTAATGTGTTTTTCTGCCGCTAAACTTCAAAATAAAATAATAAACCATTCAGCTATTAAATAAACCATTCTCACAGTAAAATATTGTCGGGGAGGTTACTCAATAAATGATAGGGGGTTCTACTATTAAATTAGGGGTTAGCATATTAATTATATCGACCGCAAAAAAAGCACTTTTTAAGCGATTTGTCAATTAATAATATGTAATGTGCATTTTTTAAGGCATCAAAATTGTATTGTCTATTCAAAAACCCCTTATTTTTGAAACAATTCAAAAACAGATGCAAAAATTAACCCTTTCACAATCCTTAGGGCAGAAGCTGAGCCCACAACAAATTCAGTTTATAAAACTCTTGCAAGTGCCAACGGCAGAGTTAGAGTCGCGTATTGAAGAAGAGTTGGAAGTTAACCCTGCATTAGAGGAAGGTGAAGAAGAGGAGGAGGGATCACTTCAAAACCAAGAAGAGACATTAGATACTGACTTTGATGAAAAGAAAGAGGAAGAAATAAAATCGGAAGATGATATTAACGTAGAAGATTACCTGCGTGACGATGATTTTGGGGGGTATAAAATGCAAGGCGATGGGGAAGCTTTTGAAGAAAGAGATATGCCTATTTCCACCTCTGCTACATTAAATGAGCAGTTACTTGCACAGCTAGGCTACCTTAAACTTGATGAACGGCAAATTAAAATTGGGGAACAACTGATAGGGAGTATTGAAAGTGATGGCTATATTCGCAGAGATATGGAGGCCATTATAAATGATTTAATGTTTGCCCAAAATGTGGATACGGACGAAGCTGAAATCGAAGAAATTCTGTTTAAAATTCAAGATTTTGACCCCGCTGGAATTGGAGCTAGAGACTTGCAGGAATGTTTGCTTATTCAGTTAGAACGGCTGCAAGAACAAAACCCAAATACGCGCTTAGCATATACAATTATTGATAAATGCTTTGAAGAGTTTACTAAAAAACATTACACTAAAATTATAAAAAAGCTTGATTTAGAAGATGAAGAAGACATAAAACCTGCCATTGATATTATTACTAAACTAAACCCAAAACCAGGGGGTACTTCTACAGGGTTAGTAAAAACACAATACATAATTCCAGACTTTATTCTTACTCGTAATGATGCTCGCTTACCAAACGGGCAGGATGAGTTAGAAATTGCTTTGAACTCAAGAAACGCACCTGAATTAAAAGTAAGTGCTTCGTACGCTGATATGTTTGAGGCGTATGCCAAGAGTGATAAAAAAGATAAAAAATTAAAAGAAACAGTTTCGTTTGTAAAACAAAAATTAGATTCGGCCAAGTGGTTTATAGATGCTATTCGTCAAAGGCAACAAACCTTGCTTAAAACCATGCGCACCATCGTAAACTATCAGTACGAGTACTTTCTTACGGGCGATGAAAGTAAACTACGCCCCATGATACTAAAGGATATTGCTGAAAAAATTAATATGGATATATCCACCGTTAGTCGCGTGGCAAATAGCAAATCAATTCAAACCGAATTTGGCACTTTTATGCTTAAATACTTCTTTTCTGAGGGCATTGCAACCGAATCGGGAGAAGATGTAAGCAGCCGAGAAGTTAAAAACGAGCTTAAAAAAATAATTGATAATGAAGATAAGTCAGCACCTTTTTCGGATGATAAATTAGAAGGATTTCTTCGTAAAAAAGGCTATACCATTGCTCGTAGAACGGTAGCTAAATATAGAGAACAGTTAGATTTACCCGTTGCGCGTCTGAGAAAAGAACTTTTGTGACGGCTCGGGCAGCCACAATTATCTCCGTTATGTTTCATCCGTTATTGATGAGCACCTATCTATTTATACTACTTTTATTTGTTTATCCGCATGGTATTATGCCTGTTGGATTTAGTTTTAAGGGTGGGGTTGTGCTTGTGAGTTTAATTTTTATTACCACTTTTATTATCCCAATCCTTAGTTTATACATTTTAAAAATGTCAGGGACGGTTTCATCTATTTCTCTTGATCGAAAAGAAGAACGCTTAACTCCCATGATTTATACCGCCATAATTTATGGCGTTACCACTTACATGTTTTATACAAAGTTAGAGTTAGGGGAATTGATTATTGTTTACTTAGGTATTTCAACACTATTAATATTGCTCACAAGTATAATTACTGTGTTTTGGAAAATCAGTTTGCATGGCATGGGTATAGGTGCTTTTATTGGGTTTATAACAGGGCTAAACCAGTTATGGAGCATTATTAATTTCGCACTTATATTACCTCTAGTATTTATAATTGCTGCGCTTGTTTTAAGTGCACGGCTCAAATTAAGTGCCCATTCAACCTCACAAGTTTATCTAGGATTTGTATTAGGTATTTGTATTAGTTTTGCATCTTTTATTATTTACTTAGCTTAAAAAAATGTACGATTTTATAAAATACGACACGCAAGATGGGGTTACAACCATTACCCTCAATAGGCCAGATGTTTATAATGCACTTAATGATGAAATTACGTATGAGCTTCAAGATGCTTTTAAAAAAGCAACCAAAGAAGAGGAGACTCGTGTCGTTGTTTTTACGGGTAAAGGAAAAGCTTTTTGTGCTGGGCAAGATTTAAAAGCTGCCGTTGGAGACCAAAAGCGTTCGTTTTCGGCATCGCTTGAAAAAAGATACAACCCTTTAATTAGCTTAATGCGCAATATGCCCAAACCCATTATTTGTAAAATAAATGGAGTTGCAGCAGGCGCAGGTTGCTCATTGGCATTGGCAAGCGATATTTTAATAATAGCCGAAGAAACCTATTTAGTTGAAGTATTTGTAAATATTGGTTTGGTAATGGATTCTGGATCCTCTTATTTTTTGCCACGCCTAGTAGGATCTTCTAAAGCGTTTGAATTAGCTACCATGGGCAACCGAGTGTATGGTAAAGAAGCTGTTGATTTAGGTATTGCTAATAAATCGGTGCCTTTGGAAGCATTGGATGAAACTGTAAAAATTTATACCGATTATTATAAAAATGCCCCTACCAAAGCCATTGGGCTTATGAAAAAAATGCTCAATAAATCGGGCAATAGTAATTTGAAAGAAATGCTTGAATACGAAAAGCATTGCCAAGAAATTGCAGGTAGTACTCACGATTACAAAGAAGGCGTTGATGCTTTTTTAGAAAAACGAAAAGCTAAATTTACTGGAAAATAAAACGCTAATCTATACCCATCCTTCAAAAAAACCTTTGAGGAACGAGGTTGTTTTTTTAAACCATAAACCTAAAAAAACTCAAGGGGGTCAATAAACCACCCCGAGGCAGAGCCATCGGAGTATTAGTTGGCGTTTGCTTTGCAAACAATCTTGTTTCCGACCCAAAGGGTCGGGGAATTAAACCAAATGGTCTATCGCCCTGCGATTAAAAAGTAGAAAGTGATAA
>CAZGDC010000128.1:3120-7110 GCA_964524405.1 uncultured Roseivirgaceae bacterium | reverse complement strand
CAATACCACTACAAAAACACGACTTCTTCTACTACGCCTATTCCTACTTCTTTTGCGTAAAGTGCTAATATTTTTGCTTTTGAAAGCGTGAGCTCTTGCTTTAATGGAGCTGAATTTAACTCTACAATTAATTTTTTATCTCTAAAAAATAAGTTGGTAGTTCGTTTGGCAACTGGAGTTCCCATAATCTTTTCCCAATAGGCAATAATGGTACCCTCATCTATCTTACGTTTAAGATTATAGGTCTCGTACATCTGATTAATAGCATCTTTTAATGCTGTTGGTGAAGCATTTCGGTAGTTTTCTCGGTTGTATTTAGGTTTCATAAATCAGAGGTGTTTACAATGATGCCATTAGCTACTTCAAATATACGGGCGTTTAGTTTATTGGTTTCTAACACTTTTAATGTTCGTTCAGGGCGGGCATCCGTAATAAAAAGTTGACCATAGTTTTTTGTAGTTACTTTTTGCACCAATTTATGCATCCGTTCATCGTCTAACTTATCAAATATATCGTCAAGCAACAAGGTTGGTTTTATATTTTTTTGTTGTGCGAGCAGTTCAAACTGAGCAAATTTTAAGGCAATTAAAAACGATTTTTGTTGCCCTTGAGACCCATGTCGTTTTAATGGTTTATTATAAATAGTAAACAAAAAAGAATCTTTATGAATGCCCACACTAGTGCGTTGTGTTATTACATCCTTTTGTAAACATTTTTCGTAAAGAGCATCAATATTATTCTGGTTAAACTGACTTTCATATCCAATTGAAACAGGCTCTTCCATAGAATGTAGCGATGAATAATGAGAATCAAATAATTCTAAAAACTGATGGATGTACTTTGTTCGTTCTTCAAAGATAGGCTTTCCGTGTTCAATCAGTAAATTGGTATAGGTTTTTAGTAGGTCATAATCGATACTGCCTTTGCTCACGCCCATTTTTAATAAGGCATTTCTATTTTTTAATGCAAAAGTATAGGTAATTAAATGCTGTAAATAGGCTTTGCTCGATTGGCTTATAGCACTATCAAAAAACTTACGCCTTACTTCATTGCTATCGTATATAAGATCTATATCGTTGGGGGAAATCATTACCAAAGGAAACATCCCTATATGTTGGCTCAATTTTTCGTGTTCTTTTTTATCTACTTTAATTTCTTTTTTTTTGCCAAAAGTTACTACACAATTAATCAGATGTGTTTTCTTTTTTACCTTTACTCTCGACTTAATCATAAATTGTGCTTCATCAAACTTAATATTGGCACTATCAATTGAGTTTATAGAGCTTTTGGTCATAGATAAGTAGTGCAAGGCATCTAAGATATTGGTTTTTCCAGCGCCATTGTTTCCTACAAAACAATTTAACCCTTCAATAAAATCAAGGCTCAGCATTTCGAAATTTTTAAAATTATAGAGCGATAAATTTTTAAATATCATTGGTAAAATAAATATTTTTAAAGGGAAGTTTACAAAAAGAAGTTGTATTAGCTAGCTTTGCAACTTCTTATAACACCAAAGATACCTAGCAAAATGGCAACTTCAAAAACAAAAAAAGCAACCGGTTCAAAACTAAAATTCTCGAAGGCTCAATATATGAATTGGTATGAGCAAATGCTTTATATGCGCAGGTTTGAAGAAAAAGCTGGACAGTTATACGGTCAGCAAAAAATAAAAGGGTTTTGTCATTTGTATATAGGGCAAGAAGCTTGTGTGGCTGGAGCAGTTTCTGCCTTAAAAAAAGGAGATAAACATATAACGGCTTATCGCGACCATGCACATGCAATTGCCTTAGGATCAGATCCTAAAAAAATAATGGCAGAGCTTTTTGCCAAGGAAACAGGAATTTCTAAAGGGAATGGTGGTTCCATGCATATGTTCGATAAAGAAAATCATTTTTATGGAGGGCACGGTATTGTAGGAGGGCAGATTCCGCTAGGAACAGGTATTGCTTTTGCAGAAAAATATAACGGTACTGATAAGTTATGTGTAACCTATATGGGAGATGGAGCTGTGCGACAAGGGGCTTTTCATGAAGCGCTTAATTTAGCCATGACCATGAAGCTACCCGTGTTGTTTGCCATTGAAAATAATGGATATGCGATGGGCACTTCGGTGGCAAGAACATCAAATGTTACTAATTTATCAGAGCTTGGTAGTGCGTATGAAATGCCATCGGTTACGGTAGATGCAATGAATGTTGAAGAGGTACATGAGGCTATTGAAATTGCGGCTAAAAGAGCACGTAAGGGAGATGGGCCTACTTTATTAGAACTTAAAACCTATAGATACAAAGGGCACTCTATGTCGGATCCTGCTAAGTATCGAACGAAAGAAGAGTTAGAAGAATATAAAAAACTAGACCCGATTGAACAAGTAAAGCAAATCATTTTAAAACATAAATTTGCTACAGAAGAAGAATTGGTTGCAATAGATAAATCACTAAAAGAAAAAGTAATGGAAAGTGTGAAATTTGCGGAGGAGTCGAACTTTCCTCCAGCAAGTCAAGCATTTGAAAATGTGTATGTTCAAGAAGATTACCCATTTGAAATGGGGTAAAATAAATTGAAAGTGGTATTATTGCAGCCGGAAAAATAAGAGCATGGCAAAGAAAGGTAAAAAACATGAGGATGGTGTTTTGGAAAGTGCGGAAGTACTAGCCGAACAACTCACAAAATCAGAAAGATTTTTAGAAGATAATAAAATTATGGTATTTTCAATAGCAGGCTTGCTGGCAATAGCACTAGCTGGCTTTTTTGGCTATAAATACTATATGGATAGCCAAAATTCGTTGGCGCAAGACGAAATGTTTCAGGCGGTTTACTATTTTGAGCAAGACAGCTTAGACCTTGCCTTAAATGGAGATGGCAATTATTATGGCTTTATTGATGTAATTGAAAATTACGGTGCTACTGGCGCAGGTAATTTGGCTAATTTTTATGTAGGAGCAATTTACATGAAAAAAGGGTCGCATGATTCTGCAGTGCCTTTTTTAAAGGATTTTAACAGCAGCGATAATGTAATGCAAGCAAGAGCCTACAGCTTATTAGGTGATGCATTTATGCAGCAAGAAGATTATAATGAAGCAGCTAATTATTACTCGAAGGCAACTGCTTATAAACCAAATGCATATTTTACACCTATATATTTATTAAAAGCAGGATTGGCTTATGAAAAATTAGAGAATTTTGATAAGGCATCTAAACAATACGAAACAATTATAACAGAACATGCCAAATCAAACGAAGTTGATAAAGCAAAAAAATATAAGGCAAGACTCAAGTCGAACTCCTAAACTAAAAAACATGTAATGTTAAAAAGGGTAGGATGTAAATCTTACCCTTTTTTTATTTAAAAAATTATGGCAAGTAACTTAAAAAACCTAAGCGAATACTCTAATAAAAATACGGGAGGCGTTAAAGACAAACAATTTGGGATAGTTGTGGCCGAATGGAATGAAACCATCACAGAATCATTATTAGAAGCAGCTATTGAAACCTTATTGGAACAAGGAGCAAAACGTAATAATATTAAGATACATTATGTTCCTGGCACGTTTGAACTATCGTTAGGGGCACAGTTTTTAGCTCAGCAAGATGTTATTGATGCCGTTATTAGTTTGGGTTGTGTAATACAAGGCGAAACCCGGCATTTCGATTTTATATGTGATGCTGTGGCACAAGGAATAACATCTGTAGCACTAAAATATAATAAGCCAGTTGTTTTTGGAGTGCTTACCACTGATACGATGCAACAAGCATTGGATAGAGCTGGAGGCAAACATGGAAACAAGGGAGAAGAAGCAGCTATTACAGCCGTAAAAATGCTTGGTTTTTAAATTTTTTACCCATACAGCCCTTATTAATAAATTCGCAAGCGAATACCAACACTTTTATCAAATACGGCATTTTAATGTTAATATGGTATAATAACCTTGGTGCGACATAGTATGCTTAACTTAACACTAGTGGCAACAAAGCAAGTTGTATGTATGT
>CAZGDC010000128.1:0-3020 GCA_964524405.1 uncultured Roseivirgaceae bacterium | reverse complement strand
TGTATGTATGTCAACCAATTTTTATAAATAGAAGAAGATTAGCCAAACCACAATAAAAATAGGCAATAAGATAGGAATGGAAAACCGGATGATATAGCCAAAGAAGGAAGGCATTTTTATGCCCAACTGCTCAGCAATAGATTTTACCATAAAATTAGGGCCATTACCAATGTAGGTCATGGCGCCAAAGAAAACAGCCGCTACAGATATTGATTTTAGCAATAATATGCTATCATCATAGCCCCCCGCTGCAAACATCCTCACATCCTCAATATTATTAATACTAGCCCCTGACGCAGCCATGGCTGCAGCTAAAAAATTAAGATAGGTTGGTGCATTATCTAGTAACCCAGACAATAGGCCCGTGCCCCAGTACAGTGTGTTATGCGTAATTAAAGCAGCTCCATCTGGCGATTGTGCAAAATTTCCAACCATTTCGAGTGCAGGCATCATCGTGCCAAAAATACCTATAAAAATAAAGGCAACCTCTTTGATTGGCTCAAAGCTAAAATCATTCTTTTTAAGCAACTCTTTATCGGCAGATAAATAAGAAGCCGCAGCTACTGAGAACATAATTATTTCACGTATAAAAGAAAATTTCTGTCCATCATAATGAATCGCTGGCACCCAATTAAAAACATTAGGATCTATAAATACGGCTCCTATTACAATGGCTAACCAAACAAAATTCGTTCCGCCCATAATGCTTACTTTTCCGCTTCTGCTTTCTTGGGGTACTACTTTTTTATTTTTAATATCAAAAAAGTAAAAAACAATAAGTAGCACAATAACGGCAAATATCCAAGAAGGGAAGTTATGTACCAAAGTCCACTCAAAAGGAACACCTTTTAAAAAGCCTAAAAATAAAGGAGGATCACCAATGGGTGTTAATGCGCCACCTACATTACTTACTATAAATATAAAAAAGACGATATGATATGCTTGAATCCGACCTTTGTTTAATCTTAAAAAAGGCCGAATTAAGAGCATTGAAGCCCCTGTTGTGCCAATAACATTTGCAATTACAGCTCCTACTAAAAGCACAGCAATATTTGTAAAAGGAGTAGATTTTTTATCCACACGTATCATAATACTCCCTGAGGCAATAAATAAACCTGTAAGTAACGCTATAAATTGCACGTATTCAAAAAAGGCATGCACAGGCGCATGCACATTATGAATACCAAATACATAATAAAGAACCACAATTGTGGCTAGTACTATTGCTACCTTAGGATAATTATGATGCCAAAAATGCTCAAAAAAGAGAGGGCCAGTTGCAATCATAACTAATAATAGCACAAAAGGAATTACAGACCAGCTAGCAGCAAAATGATGAGTGCTATCAGCCTCGGTTTCTGTTGTAGATTCCGATTGAGTATCAACTTTGTCTAATTGCTCCGTAATAACTGGCTCTATTCCCAATGAATAAACTGGGCTATTGGAAACAAAAACTAAAGCAAATATTAATACGATGGTTAGCCCTGCTAACTTAAAAAAAAGAAATTGGTTTGAAAACATAATCCTAAAACTATGAAATAATTTTATTAAGGACAGGTCAATTAATTAAAAATATATCTACAAGTTAATTATATGTGTAATATTTGTGGTTTTCCTAATAAAAGGGATATTCACTTTAATCCACTAAACGCAACTAAAAATATAGTTAACCAAAATTTGTGTGTGCCTTAGTGGCTAAAAAATGCATTATGGTGCATAAATAGTTACGAATTAAGGTAGAATGTAATGTATAAATATTAGTTATATATTACATTGCATATAAATGATAAATTCACTCCGAAAACAGATAAATTTTATATAAATGGATGATTTTATGTGTTTTCGGAGTGGACCCAATAATAATATATGAGTTTAATACACCAAATTTGCAGAGGCAAATAAAGTAATTTTAAAATACACTGATCGAACGTAAAAGCAGGACGCAACATAATTATATCATTAAAGCTAGCTATAATAGCTAACGGAGACACTTGATTTGTACATAATTTTCTCAATAAAACTATGATTTTTGATTCATTAATTAACAATTTAACCAACCCTGCTTTACTTTTTTTCTTTCTTGGACTGTTTAGCGTATGGGTTAAAAGCGATTTAGAAATTCCAGCGAGTTCATCTAAATTTATTTCACTTTATTTATTATTTTCAATAGGATTTAGAGGAGGGCAAGAATTATCCCATAGTATTTTAGGTGTTGAGATAGTATGGTCTCTGTTGTTTGGGATTGCACTTGCTCTTATTATGCCTGTTTTCGCTTTTTTTTTACTTCGTAAAAATGTTGGAGTAGCCAATGCAGCCGCCATTGCTGCTACCTATGGGTCCGTTAGTGCGGTTACTTTTGTAACGGCAATATCTTATCTTCAAATAAATGAAATCCAATTTGATGGCCACATGGTAGCTGTTATGGCCATAATGGAGGCTCCTTCGATTGTAATGGGCTTAGTATTTTTTAAAATATTTAACAAAGAAAAATCTAATCAGTCCTCTTTTTCAGTTGCAATAAAGCACTCTATAACTAATGGAAGTGTACTTTTAATTATGGGAAGCCTTGTGATAGGCTTATTAGTAAGTGATGCTCAGGCAGAGGGAATTAGCCCTTTTACTACAGATCTTTTTAAAGGGTTTTTAGCCGTCTTTCTTTTAGATATGGGTATATCAAGTGGAAAAAAACTATCTTCTTTTTTAAAAAATGGGCCAATTCCTTTATTATTTGCTATAGCAATACCAATTATTAGTGGGTCTTTAGTGGCTATTTTAAGTAGGTTCATTACAGATAGTCAAGGGAATCAGTTTTTATTTGCTATTCTTGCCGCGAGTGCTTCTTATATTGCTGTGCCAGCAGCCATGAGAATAGCTATTCCTCAAGCAAACTCTGGCCTTTATTTAACCATGGCACTGGGGGTTACTTTTCCGTTTAACATAACACTAGGAATACCCTTGTATATGTATATTGTTCAAAGCAATTTTTTTTAATCGCAGGGCGATAGCCCATTTGGTTTAAT
>CAZGDC010000127.1:0-7182 GCA_964524405.1 uncultured Roseivirgaceae bacterium | reverse complement strand
GATATCTTAGCCATTATAATCTATTAACATTTTATTAGAAGGAGGCATTCCACATGCATTTTATTCATAAGTAGTGCCACTGTAATAATTTTGTTCTTGGTTATTACTTCTCCTCTGTTAAAGCATCTATTTCGCCATTTTGAGATAGAAAAATAGCCACGTTTCGGGTATTAGGGAAATGGCTAAAAATAATCATTAAAGAAGCCATAATAGGTACCGATAAAATCATTCCTACAATACCCCAAATGGAACCCCAAAACACTAAGCCTACCACCACCACTAATGGGCTTAAATTTAATTTGTTCCCCATTAGTTTAGGTTCAAGTACATTGCCCACAAGCATCTGAACAGCCAATACTCCTATCAAAACGCTTATGGTTTGTTTTACATCAGCGTATTGAATGATTGAAAAAAGTACCGGGAAAGAAGTGGCGATAATAGAACCAACACTTGGTATAAAGTTGAGTATAAAAATAATAAAAGCCCATAAAGCGGGTAGTTCAATTTCTAAAAATAGCAACACAAAAAAACTAAGAATACCTGTTAAAAAACTAGTAAGAAGTTTAATAGTAAGGTAATCGTGTAAAAGTTTATGAATTTTCTCCCACGTTTTAAATATGCGACTAGACTCGTTTTCACCCCCATACATTTTCTTTAATTTTTTATTGATTTGCGATTCTTCAAGTAGTAAAAACAAAACATAAAAAAAAACCAATAATAAACTGCCTATAAAAGAAACTAACGAAGAAGCCACATTTGCAGCAGATTTCATTAAAGCCCCTTTTTGGTTCTCTAAGTTTTCGCCTAAGTCCTTAATTCCTATAATGCGCTCCACTTTTTCTAATAGCGCAATTAAATTAGTACTGTACAATTCAAAATTGGTGGTTAATTTTTCAATGTTAGTTATAATAATATTTATTGAAACGTAAAAACCTAGAAATACAACGACTGTACTCAGTACAGTAAGTATAATGCGTGGTAATGACTTCTTCCGTATTTTTATTTTTGATAGGCCTGCTCTTACTTCAATAATAATAAACCAAAAAAGCAAGGCTACTACTAATGGCTGAAGAAAATTCTTAAAAAATAAAAATATAGCAACTATAGCTGTTAGGGTTATTAAAACAGCTGCTGTTTTTTGCGAAGAATTGGTTGTATTTGTGTTAAGCATGTTTCTAAAATAGAAATTAATATGTAAAATTTTTAACAAATGGCAATCAAAAACATTATTTCCCTTTAAATATTATTTCAACAAGTACTGTTTATTATAAATAATCTTATATTTGCAGTCCGATTTTCAAATCGAATAAAAATCCGCATAAAAATGACCGATTTAATAAAATTAGTAGAAGAAGACAATGTAGCAGAAAGAGGGAATCACCCAGCATTCAAATCTGGAGATACCATTAATGTACATTATAAAATTAAAGAAGGCGATAAAGAGCGTATTCAGCAATTTCAAGGAACTGTTTTGCAACGTAGAAATGTAAACACCAATGGCGAAACATTTACGGTTCGTAAGGTGTCTAATGGAATTGCAGTCGAAAGAATTTTTCCATTACTTTCTCCAAATGTTGACAAAATTGAAGTGTTAAGAAAAGGAAAAGTAAGAAGGGCTAGATTATACTACCTACGTGGCCTTAAAGGTAAAGCTGCTCGTATTAAAGAAAAAAAATAAGATTACCAATGTATCTAAAAAAGACCAATTGAATAAATTCAATTGGTCTTTTTTGTTATACCTTTACAATTGCCTGTTAGTGTTTTTTTTGACCTAAAATTATGGAGATGGCCTGGTTTACAAGAAAAGATAAAGGGATATTAACCCCTACTGAAGCTAAAAAAGAAGCCCCTGATGGATTGTGGTACAAAACACCAAAAGGAAAAATAATTCATACAAGAGAGTTAAAGAATAATGCCTACGTAAGTCCCGAAGACGGCTACCATGTACGTATAGGATCTAAAGAATATTTTGAGATATTGTTTGATAACAATAAATTTACCGAAATGGATGAAAACATGGTTTCGGCCGATCCTTTGGGATTTGTAGATACCAAACCTTACACCATCCGACTAGAGGCTATTAAAGAAAAAACAAAGCTTAAAGATGCTGTTAGAACGGCACACGGAAAAATTAATGGGATTGATATTAATATTGCATGTATGGATTTTTCGTTTATTGGCGGCTCTATGGGCTCGGTTGTAGGCGAAAAAATTGCAAGAGCCATTGAATATTCCATTAAAAATAAAGTGCCCTTTTTAATGATTTCTAAATCAGGCGGTGCCCGAATGATGGAAGCCAGCCTATCGTTGATGCAATTGGCTAAAACCTCTGCCCGTTTAGCGCAACTATCAGAAACCACTACCCCTTATATTAGCCTACTAACCGACCCAACCACAGGTGGCATTACCGCATCTTTTGCCATGCTAGGCGACTTTAATATTGCCGAACCTGGGGCATTAATTGGATTTGCAGGCCCTCGTATAATACGTGAAACCATTGGAAAAGATTTGCCCAAAGGGTTTCAAAGTTCTGAATTTGTTTTAGAGCATGGATTCTTAGATTTTATTGTAGATAGAAGAGATTTAAAAGCTAGATTAACCAAACTTTTAAAAATGATTAACTAACGAGTGCTAATCCTATTTTAAAATAGAGGAGTCTTTGATTAGCAATAGAAATAGGCCAAATTTGAAAGCGAAGCGCCTTTTTGTTAATTTTAAACGTAGTCGGATAACAATAAAATTCACTATCACTATCCCCTCAATTCTTTGCTCTATCCTTGCTTCTAAAATCTTCTACAAGGTTTCATTGTCTTAGCGTGGTAATTTGTTCCATTTATGAATATATTTGCGTTACTTATAACAGTTAAATTTGATCTATGGGAACCGTAATAATTTCTGCAATCATTGCATTTTCACTTGTAATACTTGTGTTGGTGTTAATTTTATTATTTGCACAATCTAAATTAGTGCAATCTGGTGATGTTAATATTATAATTAATAATGATAAAGACAACCCTATCATAACTCCTGCTGGAGGAACCTTATTAACCACGCTTTCTGCCAATAAAATATTTCTTCCTGCTGCCTGTGGTGGTGGTGGTACTTGCGCTATGTGCAAATGTACCGTAGAAGAAGGAGGAGGAGAGGTTTTGCCTACAGAGGTTGGGCATTTAAGTAGAGAAGAGCAAAAAAACAATGTTCGATTAGCTTGCCAAGTTAAGGTAAAGCAAGACCTTAAAATTAGAGTAGAAGACGAAATTTTTGGTATTAAAAAATGGGAATGTGAAGTAATATCTAATTATAATGTTGCCACTTTTATTAAAGCATTTATTGTAAAATTACCAGAAGGCGAAACGTTGGATTTTCAAGCAGGTGGATACATTCAAATTGATGTACCTCCTATTGAGGTTGACTTTAAGGATATGAATGTTGAGCCAGAGCCAAATGACCCCGATGGGAAAGATAAATTCAAAGGAGATTGGGATAATTTTGGTTTATGGGATTTAAAAATGAAGAATGGAGAAGAAATTTTCCGAGCTTACTCTATGGCAAATCACCCTGCGGAAGGAAACATTGTAATGCTTACTATCCGAATTGCTACGCCTCCATGGGATAGAGCCCAAAACAAATGGATGGATGTAAATCCAGGAATTTGCTCTTCGTACGTATTCTCTCGTAAATTAGGTGATAAAGTAACAATTTCTGGCCCTTACGGAGAATTTTTTATTAAAGATACCGATGCCGAAATGGTATATGTAGGCGGAGGTGCAGGCATGGCACCCATGCGATCGCATTTATTTCATTTATTTCATACACTTAAATCGGGCAGAAAAGTTACTTATTGGTATGGCGGTCGCTCTAAACGTGAAATATTTTATGTAGATGAATTTAGAGAAATTGAAGAAAAATTTCCAAATTTTAAATTCTATGTAGTATTATCAGAACCCCTGCCCGAAGATAATTGGATTGAAAAGAAAAATATGCAGGACGAAAAGGGAGATGGCTTTGTAGGCTTTGTACACAATGCCGTAATCGATCAGCAATTATCAAAACACGATTCGCCAGAAGATATTGAATTCTATTACTGTGGCCCTCCTATGATGAATAATGCCGTTCAAAAAATGTGTGATGATTGGGGAGTGCCACCAGAAAATGTAGCTTTTGATGATTTTGGGGAATAGCTCATTAATTTATCAGTTACAATTAACATTATAGGTAGAACCCGCTAGCTTGATTAATTCATAAAAGCTTTAAGTGCCGAAAGAAAATGTAAGTATTATATGGAGCAAGGGGCAATTTTAATTGCCCCTTTGGTCTATATGTGTGGTAGAATTTTCATAAAGTCTTTTTTATTAGCAACTCCATGCGCAAACTTAAAAACGAAGAACTCAGCCGACTAACTTCAGAAGAATTTAAATCGCATGCTAAAATTCCTGTGGTAATAATTCTTGACAATATTAGAAGCATGAATAATGTAGGATCAGCCTTTCGAACCTCAGATGCCTTTTTAGTAGAAGCTATTTATTTAACGGGAATAACAGCTCGACCACCTCACAGAGATATAAATAAAACAGCATTGGGTGCTACGGATACCGTTGAGTGGCACTACTTTACCACCACCCAAGAAGCCGTTGATTATGCCAAATCAAAAGAGTTTGTAATTGCAGCCGTTGAACAAGCTGACAATAGCACCTATTTGCACAAATTTTCGCCAAAGCTCAATACTAAATATGCTTTCGTATTTGGTAATGAAGCTTTTGGCGTTGAAGACACCATTGTACAAGAGGCAGATATTTGCTTAGAAATTCCTCAGTTTGGCACTAAGCACTCCTTAAATATTTCGGTAAGTATTGGGGTGGTGCTGTGGGATGTAATTAATAAAATAGATTTTTTGAAGCGATGAGTTTATAATTGAAAGAGGTTGCCTAAATTTGCCTCCATATTTTTTAGTTTTTAAAACCCCTCTCCCAAAATGAATTTTAGAATAGAAAAAGATACCATGGGCGAAGTAAAAGTGCCCGCAGATAAATACTGGGGTGCTCAAACCGAACGCTCTGTTAATAACTTTAAAATTGGTGGAGCTAATCACCAAATGCCTATTGAGTTAATTAGAGGATTTGCCTATTTAAAAAAGGCTGCCGCATACACTAATTGTGAATTAGGGGTTTTGGCAGAAGAAAAAAGAAATGCCATTGGGCGCGTATGCGATGAGATATTAGAAGGCAAATTAGACGACCAATTTCCGTTAGTAATTTGGCAAACAGGTTCAGGCACCCAGTCGAACATGAATGTGAATGAAGTGGTGGCTAACCGAGCACACGTGCTTAATGGGGGCACATTAGGAGAAGAAGTAACCTTTATCCACCCTAATGATGATGTAAATAAATCGCAATCCTCCAACGATACATTTCCAACAGGAATGCATATTGCCATTTATAAAATGGTTGTAGAAACCACAATGCCAGGAGTTGAAGTACTTAGAGACACGCTTCAGTCACTGTCTAAAGAATATATGCACGTAGTTAAAATTGGCAGAACACATTTAATGGATGCTACCCCACTAACTTTGGGTCAAGCATTTTCTGGGTATGTATCTCAATTAACCCACGGACTAAACGCCTTAAAAAACACCTTGCCTCACATGGCAGAGCTTGCCTTGGGAGGAACTGCGGTTGGCACTGGCATTAATACCCCAAAAGGATATGCTAAAAATGTAGCTGAAAAAATCGCTGAATTTACAAAACTTCCGTTTGTTTCGGCCGATAATAAATTTGAAGCATTGGCTGCGCACGATGCGCTTGTAGAAACGCATGGCGCATTAAAACAATTAGCGGTGAGCTTAATGAAAATTGCTAATGATATTCGAATGTTAGCATCGGGGCCACGCAGTGGTATTGGCGAAATAATTATTCCTGCCAACGAACCAGGGTCTTCTATTATGCCTGGCAAAGTTAATCCCACCCAAGCCGAAGCATTAACAATGGTATGTGCACAAGTAATAGGAAACGATGTGGCGGTTACCACAGGAGGAATGAATGGCCACTACGAGTTAAATGTGTTTAAACCAATGATGGCGTATAATGTATTAACTTCTGCCAGATTAA
This sequence comes from uncultured Roseivirgaceae bacterium, assembly GCA_964524405.1. Classification (GTDB taxonomy): domain Bacteria; phylum Bacteroidota; class Bacteroidia; order Cytophagales; family Cyclobacteriaceae; genus JAKISE01. Next base: position 1,078 of record CAZGDC010000127.1, on the reverse strand, counting down.
TTGGCGATGCTTGTCAATCTTTTAACACCAACTGCGCAGTAGGCATAAAACCCAATAACGAAGTTTTAGAGAAAAACTTAAATAATTCATTAATGTTGGTTACTGCGCTAAATACGCATATTGGGTACGAAAAAGCAGCAAAAATTGCTAAAACGGCCTATACAAATGGAACAACTTTAAAAGAAGAAGCCCTTAACTTGGGTTACTTAACGGCCGCTGAATTTGATGAATGGGTAGATCCAAGCAAAATGATTGGCTCCTTAGATTAAATATTTAGGTTAGATTAATGACTACTAGTTCCTCTAAAACTTGGCTGTTTAATTAAAATTTACAATATTTACTATATTATATATTAATTGAAAAATTATAACATGAAAAAACTTATTTTGGTATCGTTATTATTAGTGTTTGGCTTCACTTCTATAGCTCAACTTTCTAAAGAAGAAAAGAAAGAGTGGAAAGCTAAATATAAAGCATATAAAAAAGATCTCGAGGGGTTCAAAATTTTAGTAGAAGAAAATGGGACTTTAAAAGGAGAGTTAAGCAATGCTAAAAACCAATTAGCAGATGCCAAATCAAAAATGAGCGATAAAGACGCTACCATTTTAGATTTAAAAGATGAAAATGCACGAATGAAAAGCCAAGTGGCTGCAGCAAATTCTTCAGCACAAGAAGCAAGAAGTGCCCTTAATAGCAAACCTTCAGAGCCAGCTCCAATGTCAATGGAAGGCGTTGTGTTTAAGGTGCAAGTAGGAGCATTTGCAAAAAAAGATATGGCTAACTTTTTTGACAACAACCCTATGTTTAGCGGAGAAAACGAAGAAGGGTTACAAAAAATAACACTTGGTTTTTTTAGAGATTACTGGGAAGCGGATACATTTAAAAAACACTTGAGAGAAATGGGTGTTAAAGATGCTTGGATTGTGCCTTATAAAGATGGGCAACGTGTAGCAATAAAAGATGTGCTTGAAGGAGTAATTTAAGAACATTAATTTATTACAAAAAAAGCCATTCGTTAATTATAACGAATGGCTTTTTTAATGCTTTTTTCCCCTAGGCTACTTTATTTATGTACATA
>CAZGDC010000126.1:4719-7288 GCA_964524405.1 uncultured Roseivirgaceae bacterium | reverse complement strand
CCAGGAACCCCCCATATAAACCCCCAAAACATTAGCATAATTAAAATAGTTATTACGTTAATAGAAAATGATTTGCCCATAAAAATGGGTTCCAAAATAGTGCCCATTATTACTTGTATAAGGGTTATTGTAAGTATAAAAAATAAAAGGACACCTGTAGTATCTAATTCCACAAAGGCAAATAATGATAAAAGTAATACCGAAATTACCGAACCCACCATTTGCACAAAGTTGATTGTAAAGGCAAGTAATCCCCAAAAAATAGGAAAGCTTACATCAAAGAAATAACAAGCCAACGTAAAACCAACACCCGTAAAAAAACTAATAATAAATTTTACTTTTATAAACGTAATAATGTCTTTTTCAATACGCATAAACACTTTTACCGAAGAAAATTTTTGACGAATAATAGTGCTATTTAGTACTTTTTCAAAATTTAATGATTCCGCCAAAAGTAAAATAGCAAAGAAAATAGTCATTAAAACAATGGAAATAGTGTTGCTTATTACATCAACAGTTGATCCAAAAGTTTTACGTAATTCAATGGCTTGCAAATAATGTAATGTAATGCTTTTGCCTTCTACTCGCTCAATACCAAAAAATGATTCAATGGGCATTATTAATGTTTCTAATTTTGCTTCTGCTTTTTCGAATAAATGAGCATCTGAAACTATTATTTCTTTGCTCGAAAGTTGTATTAGTACGACCATTAACTTAATAAAAATGCCGATTATGAGTACCACTATAAAAAGGTTAATTACTCTGGGCACTTTTTTAGTTCTTAACCAACGCATTAATGGCCAAAATATAAGCGCAATAAACATGGAGAAAGCAAGAGGGATAAAAATAAATGACAATAAATGCAGCATATAAAATGCCACTGGCAAGGCAATTATTAGTAATAATACATTGGTTGTTCTCCGCTCATTCATGTTTTAATAATTAGTCTCTCAATTAAAAAAATAGGTATAGATACCTTATTAATTATGGTAAAGTCTTTCCAAATTATCGTAATGTAGGTTAATTAATCTTACCTATCTGGATAAAAATAATGAAGGATTTTTAGTTGAGAATATTTTCTAACATTTTAAACTTGGCATTTGCAATGGAATCGATTTTAGAAGTAGAGCGGTTAATTAACGAATCTAATGATTTTACTTTACCGCCTTCTACATTAATGATAGAATCCAATGATTTTACTTTATTAAGCTCAATGTTTACGATAGAATCCAACTTCTCTGCTTTTGCATTTAGCAAGTTTAGCTTTTCTTCCACCTTAGTGCTTATATCGCCACACGAAATTAATAAAATAGCTGCAAACAGTATTGATACGCTCGTTTTTAATAGCACTTTCATAATTTATTATTATTTAAAAAAATATTTATTTCAAATAGCTATAAAAAAATAAGCTAAATAATTTCTTTCTTATTATCGAATACCAAAGATACTTAAATTACTAGATGCAGTAATGTATTCTTTCTATTTTATTTCACTTTGTGTAGGTAGGCACTTATACCATATTAAAATGGGATAATACGGCATAACTAGCAAAAAAATAATCTGAAAAAATGTACTGCAACAAAAAAAGGTCGGGGTTAGCCGACCTTTTTATTATTGTAATTACAGCATAATGCTTAATGCCTAAACCACTCAATGTTGTTAACAAATGGCGTTATATTTTTTTAGTTAGCACAACGTCAAATGCAATAAATTGAAGGTTTGTTGCGCCAATTGGAGCTCCTGCATTTAGTATCATTGGATACGTATTTATTGTTCCTGAAATTGATGCGGTTGTAAATGTTGCGGTTTCAATTTTTACAATTACTTGCCCTAAAGCAGCACCTTCAATGGTAAGCACTAATGTTTTATTATCATCAGCAAACGCCCAAGTGCCATTTTCTTCCACAATATCAGCTCCTTCTGAGGTGCAAATAAATTCAAGCTTTCCATCGCTTCTAATATTAATATCATACCTCCAAGAAGTAGGCACTGAATCTGCACAAGGAGCTAGGCCAGATAAAATAAGATTAGACCAAAAAGTAGTTCCAGCTACATCTCCAACGGGTGCTTTAAAAGTAACACCAGGACCTGCTCCATTTTCAATAAATAAGCTATCAATGTTTGGATCTCCAATATTGCCATCTATTAAGGTGGCACTAAAGAAGTTATACTTGCCTGCAATATCTGGTGCGGCTTCAGGCTCATCATCTGTTTTACAAGATGAAACTACTACCGCTAGTAATGCTATAGCGAATAAAAAACGTTTTGTCATTTTAAAATTTGTCTTCATAATATGTTAATTAAGGATTTAAAACACGCTAAAATCGGCAATTAAATGCTAATAACAAAATTATACTAGATAAAGGTATATATATAATTTGGCACTAAATGGCAACTCTATTCTTTCATAATACAAACGTCATTCCCATGAAACTGGGAGCCTGTCTAAATTATTGACAGATTCCTGCCTTCGCAGGAATGACGTTTAGGATAGGAATGGTTATACTTTAAGGTACTGGTAATGCATTGCCAGCCCAATCATTTGGATTAATATTTGGTATATTGGACC
>CAZGDC010000126.1:0-4619 GCA_964524405.1 uncultured Roseivirgaceae bacterium | reverse complement strand
ACTGGTAATGCATTGCCAGCCCAATCATTTGGATTAATATTTGGTATATTGGACCCAAAAGCCTCATTTATTTTATCTATAAATAAACTGGCAATATAGGCAGAGCCACGTTCGTTAGGGTGTACGCCATCTAAGGAAAATGCTCCAAATGGAGGAAGAATGCTTGCATTAAATCCAGCACCATTAATTGAGATGTCGCCAGTTGCAACATCTTTAAAAACGGCATTAATATCTAATAAAACTAAATTTCCTCCGCTGGCTTGTACTTCTGCCAAAATAATGGCATTAAAATCCGCCACCCGTGTGGATATTACGTCTTGGTTGGCTAGTGTTAGCGTATATTCTTCTCCTAGCGGAACTCCAACGCCAATGACAGAAGCAGGGTTGCTAGGGTCTGCTAATGTGCCAAGTACAGCACCAGCGGTTAATGTAATTAAATCATCGCTTGTCGCCTGGCGCATGGGAGGAATGCCCCAAGCACTTAAATCGGGGATGGTTACATCTATAATTACGATGGCATTATTGCCTGCACTAAAGCTAATGGTATCTCTTTTAGTTGCTGGTGGGCTACTGGGGTCTTGCCCTGGCAAACCACCCGCATTATAGGCTTTTACTCCTCCATTAAATGCAGCATACCCCGTATTAACAGCATCGGCAGTAGCTTGATCCAACGGTATGGCATTCCAAGCCACGGTGGTAAAATGAGGAATGCCATTAATATCTGGCACATTGGCCACAATGCCTTTGGCTCCGTTTGCCATCATAGCATCAATGGCGGCACTATAAGCGGCACTAAACATGGTAACAGGTGTCATATCGGTGCGGCTACTGCCGTCTCCTTCTGTTACCCCTGTTGCCCCAGCGGCGGCATAGCCTAGTGCATCATTAGCTCCTAACCAAAACATAAAAAAGGTGCCATTGGCAGCGGTGGCATCACCAAGCATTGAGGCCTGTGCAGGATCAGAGGCAAATCGACCAAAATAAGGATTAAGCATGCCATAGCCGTCAAAGGCTACATCAATAATTCTAGCACCTGGTACGCCAAAATTATTAAGAGCGGTTTTATCGCCTGCAAAAGGTGTAATGGCTTGACCTGGTATAATGGGTGCTGGTGCGGGGCTTGCAGGATTTTTAAGGTGTAATCTTCCTAAAACAGTTATACTATCTGGAGCAAGCCCAAAATAACCGTCTATGGCATTTATATCGGGTTGGTTAAAGCTTCCACCCCCATGTAATTTAATTTGCTGACCTACAATATTGGCAAACGATGCTTCTTGGCCTGCATTATACAAAGCACCATTTATATAACCAGCCGTAAGTGAATTACCAACCGCAACCACCTTGGCAAAATCTGCAGCCCCACTAGAGGGAACTTCTTCTTCAGGAAACGTATAAGTACAACTACTTGCGGTAGCTATAACTCCTGCTATTAAAAGGATGTATATTTTTTTCATTTTTTTAGTTTAATAATTGGTCAAACGTTACGGAAACATAATAGATAGCACCTAACGTTGGACCACCATAATTTAGTACGTGGCGTGTGTTTAACAAGTTAGAGCCACCAACCTTAACAACAGATCGCAAGCCTGTTAGTTTGTAACTAACTTGTGCATCTACCGTGCCAATGGCGGGCACTTCGCCCATGCCAAAGGTGGATTCCCAACGAAAAGCAGTTTGCCAACGGTAGGCAACCGTAAATCCTAGGTTATCGGTTAGTTTTCGATTACTAAAAGAAGCATTTATTTTGTGCTCTGGGGTGTTAAAATCGTTCATAAAGTTTCCGCCTAAGCCTTGCAATAATTTATTCCAGTTATAATTACCACCAATGGTATAGCCTCTACCTAGGCTATAATCGGCACTAAAAGCTGCACCTGCACCTACCACTTGCTTATCAAAATTAGTATAGGTTTGAAACGTGTTTTCTTGCCCTTCTGTGGTTATAGGCGTTAGCAATGTTTGCGCATTTCGTATGTTTTGCTCTGTATTTTCATGAGTGCCCCAAAAATCCGGACTCGCAGGGTCGGAAGAAACGCCTGCAATATCTATGATGCCTGCCGATTTTCGTATTCGTACTTGCGTAATAAAATCATTATATAAGTTGTAATAGCCTACAATATCCAACATAAGTCTATTATTTATTACTGCTTTATAGCCTAGTTCAAACGAAGTAATTTTCTCTGGTCTTACCTCTGGAATGTCTGCTTCGCTTACGGGCACTAATAAGCTTAAATATTCTGGATTACCTAATTGCGCTCCATCGCCATTGGCTTCGGTAGCAAACTTTTCAGCATAGGCATTTACAGATTCCATGGTATAGGCATTATTAAAAAAATCATGCTTATCTCGGTAAAATTCAAGCCCTCCTATTAATCGAGCAGCCACTACATTCAAATCTATATGTTGCCCTTGTGTGGTTGGGTTTCTAAAGCCTGTTTGAAAAGACATACGAATGTTATGATCTGGTGCCGCTTTTATAACAGCTGATAACCGAGGGTTAATTTGCCCATGAAAATTTTCATTTTTGTCATAGCGTAAAGAGCCTGTTATTCTTACTTTTTCGTTTAATAGTGCTTTAGAAGCTTGCACAAATGCACCATACTCTGCAATGGTAATGGGGTTGCCTGGGGTGTCAGGAAAGATAGTTCCATTAGAAATGAGTTGAAACTGTCGGTAGGACCCTCCTGCCATTAAATCCATAAATTTAACTTCTTTTCTAAAATTATATTGCCCTTCTACATGATACATGGCACTGTTATCGGCAAATTTTGATCCGCTTGGAATTACATCGGAAGTGGCATTGTCAAATGCCTGATTAAATTCTTGTGTACCAGGCACCAATCGCTTATTTCCGTCTATTGGCGATAAGCCATCAGCCGCCAATCTTGCAGCTACATGTGCCTCTTCAGCACTCTTTCCTTGTAGTTGCGTAGCAATTAAGTAGTTAGCGCCATACAACCCAAACCAGTTATTATTAGTTCTCCAAGAGTCGTTAATAAGCACTCCTGTTAGGTCTGCAATGTACGACTCTCCTGAATTTTCGAGGGTAGCATAAGCCCTTACAAAAAAGTCGCTTCCTCTAAATTCTAATTTATGCGATTGGATGTTGAAGTTATTTAAGGAATAGCGTTGGGCGCCTGTATAAACCGAAGTTCCACCTCCAAAGCTATAATTATAAGAGACCTCTACTTTATCGGTAATTCGATAATGAAGACCTGCTCCATATTTAAGGTTTTTTGCGCCATAATCAACAATATCTTGCTCTAAGTAAGGGGTTCTTGAAACAACCGTACTGGGTAGTTGGCTTACGTCTAACCCTAACGCACTAGCTGTTTGGTTAAAAGCACCACTTGCTTTTAATAACCCTAAGTTAATGGCTACTTCATCGCCAAAGGCGTGTACTCTATCGGCTCCTGGGTTAAAACTAAGGCCTGCTGGTGTATTGGCTTCGTTTCTATCTTGCATACTCGTACCATACCAATCGGTGGCATCGCTATAAGAGAAATTTACTTTAAAGGCAAACTTATTATTAAATGCTTTGGCATAACGTATAGCAACCTCGCGCATGGGCTGCACACCTCCTGGCCCAAATTGGTTATTATTAGGGTTTAGTGTTGGGTCTTCTGTATTTAAGTCGGTATCGCCTAGGTGGTTCATGCTCATTTTTACCATGGCACTTACCCCTTGGTAATCGAATGGATTTTTGCTATTTATTAATAGAATACCATTAAAGGCATTAGGGCCGTATAGGGCAGAGGCCGCCCCTGGTATAAATTCAATACTCTCTACATCTAAATCGGTGGGGCCATTTAAGTTACCTACCGGAAAGTTTAATGCAGGTGCCTGTGTATCCATACCATCTACTAGTTGAACAAAACGAGTATTACCCGTAGAATTAAACCCTCGTGCATTAAATACTTGGAAATTAATGCTACTGGTAGTCATATCAACGCCTTTAAGGTTGGCTATGGCTTTAAAATAAGAATCAGAAGCGGTGTTTTTAATGTCTAAAATGCCCATTTTTTCAATGGAAACAGGAGATTCCATTATATTCTGTTCCACTCGAGAGGCTGAAACTACTACTTCTTGCCCCATTATAACTTGCTCTGCAAGTATTATGTTAAGGCCCGTTGTATTTGCATCAGTTATTTCAATTTCTTGTGAGGCAAATCCTATCATTGAGACAATGATACTTAATGGAGGAGCTGTTTTTATATCTAGGGCATAATTTCCATCTACATCCGTAACAGTACCTATTACCTGACCTTTTACTAAAATGTTTACACCTCCAAGGGGGTATTTTCCTTCATCAACAATATTCCCCTCTATATGTGTTGTTTGAGCCATTAGCGAAATGCTAATTAGCAGAAAAAGTGCGCTAAAACTGCCCTTCTTTAGTAATAGTTTTTTCATATTATATCTTTAATTTGATTAAAATTTACTCAACTTAATTTTAAACCTACGTAAAACTTTACGCTATTAAAAACAATAGAGGCTATTTTTAATTAAGTATGGTATTGTGAAGATATAATATAAATTTAAAAGAAATAAAGTAGCAATCTCTTAAATTATACCATATTAACATTGAGATGCCGCATTAGATTGATTCTTTTTTACACTCT
>CAZGDC010000125.1:0-7296 GCA_964524405.1 uncultured Roseivirgaceae bacterium | reverse complement strand
AAACGTATTACTCCTCATAATACCCTCCTCCTTTTTTCTTTTTTTGACCATAGCCATAACCGTAGCCATAACCATAACCGTAGCCATAACCGTAGCCTGGGCCAAATTTATAAATGTCGTTAAATACAATACTAATATCGCCTAACTTACCTTGGCTAATATGGTTTTGTAATGATGCTACAGCTTCTTTGGGTGTATAGTTTTGGCGAGTAATAAAAATAGTATGGTCAACTAAAGACACCACCTCCAGTGCATCGGCAACAATGCCAATAGGTGGAGTATCAATAATAATAATGTCAAATTGCTCCTTTAGCTTTTCAATCAGCATTTTAAACTCTCCTCTAAGTAGTAGTTCTCCAGGATTAGGAGGCACAGGCCCACTACTAACAATAGAAAGGTTAGGAACTTTGGTTTTCTGTATTATTTCTTTAAGCGGTATATTAGAGGAAAGATAATTACTAAGCCCTATTGTATTGCTAAGCTCTAGCTCTTGGTAAATTCTTGGCTTACGCATATCTGCGCCTACAATAATTGTGCTTTTACCTGATAAGGCTAATATATTGGCCAAATTTAGTGCTGTAAATGATTTACCTTCTCCGCTAATGGAAGAAGTAACCATCATAACAAACTGTTCTTTCTTAATAAAATAGTTAAGGTTAGAGCGTAACGACCGAAATGCTTCTGCCATAGCCGATTTGGGTCGATTGCTTACCACCATTCGGTCGGGATCATCGTTATGCCCTATAACCCCTAGAATAGGGATAGTGGTTGCTTGTTCAATATCGTCTTTCGATTGTATTTTGGTATTTAGTATTTCCATTAACACAAAAAAGATAAGTGGAAACCCTAAGCCTAGCGTAATTGCAATAAAATAATTAAGGCTTTTTTTAGGAAATATAGCACCTCCACTCCTTACAGGGGGATTAACTATTATAATATCTGAAACAGTTGAAGCCTCTGAAATGGCGGCTTCGGTTCTTTTTTGTGTTAAAAACACATATAAGTTTTCGCGCAAACGATAGGTTCTTTTTATAGATACTAAATGACGTTCTTCAGAAGGCAACCGAACTAATATTTGCTCTTGAATGGCAAGGTTATTTTCTATTTCTTTTGTAATAATGGCATCGGCATCTTTAAGGTTTGAAATACTTTCTAAAATAGCTGCTTGTAGGTTATTAATTTGCTCTTCAAGTTTTATAATAAATGGGTTATTTTTATCTGATACGTTTATAACAGATTTTAACTGAATTTGTAATTCAGTATGGTCTGCAATTAATGAAAATAATATGGGGTCATCAATTCCTACGATTCTTGGCAAAACAATTCTTGCGGTATTGGTTTCTTCTTTTAAGTAATTAATTAAGTACTCGTAATAGTTTTTTCTAATAATAAATGTTGTTGCCTTCTCATCTAATACATCCATTTTAGCAAGTATTCGTTGCGCTTGAAACCCAAGGTCAACTTTCGTGTTTTCGCCTTTAAACCGCTCGAGTTGTAATTCAAATAACCGCAAAGAGTCTGAAATGTATTTTAATTGTTGGTCAATAAACTTTTTTGAATTTAAGGCCGTTTCTTTTTTATGATTTAAATCTCTAAGGGTATATAACTCGATTAGTTTATTTAAAAAATCATGTTCTTTTTCAGGAACACTCCCATTTATACTTAAATTAATTACCGAAGAGCCTTCTTCTGCCCAATCAACATTTAGTTTAGCCGAGTACCATCTAGCCAATAACGTTCCATCAACTAGATTAAGAATAAACTTTTCACCCACATACCCGTTTATTTTATGCCCTTTAATTAATAACTTATGCCCATTTATATTTAGTTCTTTATTTAGTACTCCTGTATAAATTAGCGGATTATCACTTGTATCACTTTCTGTTGGCTCAGAACGATCTGTAAGTATAAAACTACTATCGTTTTCAAATTTTAAATAAAAAGATTTTTTTAAGTATTGATTCCCAATTTTATTTACGGTAACCGTTATTGGAATTTTTTTATATAAATCAGTGCTTCTTACCTGTCCTTCACTTAATAGATTAACGGTTAAATTTAAGGAATCAACAACTTGCTGTAGCAAGGGATACGATTTTATTATGTAAATTTCATTTAAAAAATTTCGGTATGAATTTACCAATGGGTTATTATAAAGCAGTTCGGCTGTTTGCCCCGCTTCTTCACTTTCTTTAATAATTATAGAGGCTGATACCGTATATGTTTTATTTGCATATCTATTATAGGTAAAAGCAAGTGTTAGGGTAATAATTAAAGATAAAAGCACAAAATGCCAATAGCGAAGTGTTCTATACCAAATTCTTTTATAGTTAATTAAAAACTTTTCTTCTTCTAGCGAAGAAAATTGTGGTATGCCATTATTCTTTAACACTGTATTTTATCTAGCTAAGTTTAACACTAAAAGAAGTAAGGATAGGGAAGATATTACCAACGCTAAGTTTTTACCAAAATATATTTGATAGGGTCTTTGTTTTAGAGGAGGCACAATAATAACATCATTTTGATTTATATAGTAAAAAGGAGAGTTTATAAAATTCTCCTCCAATAAATCTAAATAATAAACCTCTGATTTTCCTCCACTTTGGCGTATTATTTTAATATTAGCTTTATCTGCAAAATCAGTAAACCCTCCTGCCAAACCAATGGCTTCTAGCATCGTTATTTTAATATTATAAGATCTACTAACACCCTCTTTATTTACTTCGCCCAGCAACGTAAACCTAAAATTCATGAGCCTTAATTCCACTACTGGATTTTCTAAATATTGCTCTGCAATAGCTAAAATTTTGCTTTGGGCATCATAAACACTTAATCCACTAATGTTTACCTTGCCCACCACCGGAAACTCAACATTTCCATTTGTATCAATTAAATATCCATTAATTAACACAGAAGCTTCATTCATAAACAAGTTCGGGTTATCGCCACTTCCACCTTTGAGCGAAAAAAAATTAAACTCTTCGGGTGTTAAACTATAGAATTGAATTGAAATAATATCGGCAGGCTGTAATAAATACTCGAATTTATTAATATAATAGGTTCTCAAAACGCTATCCTTTACGAGTGCATCAACCTCCATATTAACATCATCGTGCTGTAAATATTGATACCTCTTATTAACAACACAACTTGAAATAATAAAAATGGAAAGTAAAATAAATAATACTTGCTTCATAGTAATTTTAGCTAACCTGCATATATTCATTAATAATCTATTACGTCTTTCAATTACTTTTCATTTAAACATACCGAAGAAAATTTAAGACAAATTGTTTCAACATTATGCAGCATTATGCAATATTACTTGACTGTCGGATGCTTGAAAGGCTCATTACAAATCCCAATTTTCGGAATGAATTAATTGACTAAATTATTATTTCATAAAAAGTAATCCTAACAAGAATCCATTTATTACCTTAAATCAGCAATTCTTATCTCTACTAACTTTTTTAATTTAGGCATTTATGCGCAGCTCCGCCCTCTCAGTCACACTGTGCAGAGCAGGCATAAAACCAAAAGTAGAGCGATTATTAACTTTTTCAAATGAAAGAGGGTAAATAATTTACCTGAAAGCATCGCTCATTTAAGCATATAAACAGAACGTGTTAATTACAAAGGTGTTAATACATTTTTATTAATAGACACCATCACTTGCTGTCCTAAACTTTCGATGGTTACATATAACTTATCTTCATTATGCCTTGCTTCTACCTCACCAATTTGACCTTTTAAAGGGCCATCCATTACTTGTACCGTTTGACCTTGCTCTAACTTTTGAAACGATTGTGATTCTAAGGTAAGACCTGTTTCAATAAATCGTTGAATGGTGGCCTGCTCAGAAGAATGTAGCACGGCTGGTTTATCATTATGGCGGATGTTCCACGAAATGCCAGGTATTTTTAAAATTTCCAAAATATTAGCCTCTATCTCTCTAACAAAAATATAGGAATTAAAAAGAGGTACTTCCATTTTCTTTTTGCGATCACTCCATTGGCGCAATACCTTATGCATAGGTAACCACGCATCAAATCCGAATTTTTGTAAGTATATGAGTGTTTTTTTTTCCGCTCTACTTTTAGTGTAAAATACAAACCACTTTTTTTCTAATGCACCTCCTTTAACATTCATTAACTGCAAAGGAAACCAAATTGCTTGAATGGAGGTTCATTATTGAATCGTTTATTTAGTTGGATAGTGTAAGATGTGTGATGTGTGATGTGTGATGTGTCTTTTTTACATTTGACATCACACATTTGACATCACACATTTCTATGGTTGGTTTTGTAATTGGTTAAACAAATAAAAAATCGCCAAATAAACCTCGTTTGACCACCAAATAAATGCTACTTTGTGCCTATATTAGGATTTTAATTCAGCCACTATGAACGTTTTTAAATTTATTCTTAGCCTCCTCATCACACTTGGGCTTGGCTATGCACTTAATATAAAACTAGGAACTGCTCCTCCTTTAGGCAATTTTCTTTCCCCAACAGTTGGGTTTTGGCAGAATGGAGAAAGTGATAACTCTAATATTACGGAGCATTTAACGTTTAAAAGCTTAGAAACCGAAGTAACGGTAACCTACGACAAAAGCTTTTTTCCTCATATTTTTGCCCAAAATAATCATGATTTATACTTTGCACAAGGCTATGTAACGGCTAAAGATCGCCTTTGGCAAATGGAATTTCAAACCTATGCCGCTGCGGGTAGGTTATCAGAAATTATAGGTGATAAAGCACTTGATTATGACCGAACAGCTCGTAGAAAAGGAATGGTGTTTGCTGCCGAAAACGCCCTTACTGCTATGCAAGCAGAACCTGAGATTATACAAATAACAAATGCCTACCGAGATGGTATAAATGCGTATATAAATAGCTTATCCCAAGCGGAACTACCTTTCGAGTATAAATTGCTTGGGTATAAACCCGAAGAATGGACAAATCTAAAAACCACACTTCTTTTAAAATATATGGCCAATGATTTATCATTTAGTGAAAAAGATTTGCAAAATACAAATGCTTTAACATTACTTGGTAGAGAAACATTTGACTTACTTTATCCTGATATGGATACCCCCATAGACCCTATTGTGGATACACCAGGCCAATGGGGGTTTGAGCCAATTATAAAAGATACCGCCACCCAACATGTAGCTGAACTTATCACTAACCAATTAGTGCCTGAACCCAATATCTTTAACGGAAGCAATAATTGGGCCGTGGCTGGTAGCAAAACCCAATCTGGCAACCCCATTTTAAGTAGCGACCCTCATTTAGGATTAAGCCTGCCTTCTTTATGGTACACCATTCAATTATCTGCCCCAGGTATTAATGTAATGGGAGCGAGCTTGCCTGGCTCACCCAATATTATTATCGGCTTTAACGATTCCATTGCTTGGGGTGTAACCAATGCCCAACGCGACTTGGTTGATTGGTATAAAATTACTTTTAAAGATGATAGCCATAACGAGTATAAGCTTGATGGCCAATGGATGAAAACAAAAAAGAAAATTGAAGAAATTAAAGTAGCTGGTGGCAACACTATATACGATACTGTTCTTTACACTCATTTTGGGCCCGTAATGTTCGATAACTCTTTCCATCCTTCTTCCGAAAAAAAATATTATGCTTTGCGCTGGATTGCACACGACCCATCGTTAGAAGCTTATGCCTTCTATAAGTTAAATAAAGCCAAAAATCATACAGATTATATGGCGGCTCTGGATTATTACTCAGCCCCTGCTCAAAATTTTGCGTTTGCTTCGGTGCAAGGCGATATTGCTATGCGAGTGCAAGGCAAATACCCTAATAAAGGTTTTGAAGAAGGCAAGTTTTTATTGGATGGCAGCACTACCAAACATGATTGGACTTTTATTCCGTTTGCACATAACATAATGGATTTAAATCCTGAAAGAGGTTTTATTTCTTCCGCCAATCAATACCCTGCGGATACAACTTACCCTTATTACATAACTGCCCGTAATTATGAATCGTACCGTAACCGAAGAATTAATAATAGACTACGATTAATGGATAGCATTACGGTTAAAGATTTAATGGAGTTGCAAAATGATAATTATCAACTAAAGGCAGAAGAATCGCTTCCTTATTTTATTTCTGTGGTTGATACGTTAAATCTTAATGCGAAAGAAAAACATGCATTAGCTGTATTAAAAAAATGGGATTTTTATAATGAGATAGGTTCTGAAGGTGCTTCTTATTATGAGGCATGGTGGGATACCCTCTACCGATTGTCTTGGGATGAACTTAGGGCAAGTAAAATAGCAATGGGCAACCCAACTGCCTATAATACCATTAAACTACTAAAAGAAAATCCATATTTTAAATTGTTTGATATTGAAAGTACTGCGAATAAAGAAAATGGATATGATATTATCACTAAGTCGTTTAAAGATATGGCTGTTATTATGGATAAAAGAGCACAAGACTCTACCATCACTTTAAGTTGGCAAGATTACAAGCAAACGTATGTAAAACATTTATTACGCCTTAAACCATTGGGAACTTATAATATTCCTATTGGTGGTAATCATAATATTGTAAATGCCACCTCTGAAAACCATGGCCCTAGTTGGCGTATGGTGGTTGACTTAAACCCCAATGGAGTTAAAGCGTATGGGGTGTACCCTGGTGGCCAATCTGGCAACCCTGGCAGCACCTATTATAATAATATGATAGATGATTGGGCCGCAGGCAAGTATTTTGATTTATACCTTATGACTTCTCCTGACTCTAACCCTGACCAAATTCTTTCTACCCAAACCCTAGCTCCTAAAAAATAATAGTATGATTCGATTTATATTTCAAACACTACTAGTTGTGTTACTTGGTTATTTTTCACACTATATTATTCCCTATTGGTGGGGCATTATGGCAGCAGCTGCATTAGCAACCATTATTATTTATGGCAAAAGCCTCTCCTCTTTTATGGCAGGTTTCTTAGGTATTGGAGTACTTTGGTTTCTTTTAGCCCAGAGCTTAGGTAGTGCCAATCAATCGCTTTTGAGTGAAAAAGTAGCTGCTATTTTGGGGTTAAGCACTAGCTTTCAGCTTATACTCATTACCGCTTTTGTTGGTGCCATTATTGGAGGATTTAGTGCCTTAACTGGCAGTTTGTTTGTATCAATGTTTAAGAAGGTAAAAAAATCAAATTCGCCTTATTACGAATAAACCCAAATTACAAGACTTTAAATAAGCAGCAAAAAACATCTCGAACTTTCGATTTTTATAAGTATTAGATGGTATTATCACTTATATT
>CAZGDC010000124.1:0-7315 GCA_964524405.1 uncultured Roseivirgaceae bacterium | reverse complement strand
GTTTCAGTAAATCCAACTTTTAAAGTGGTAGCATAATCAGGCAAGGCCTTAAATGTATCTTCATCGGTATGGTCGTCTCCAATGGCCAAAATAAAATCGTAGGTGGTGTCGTCAATCAATCGGAGGGTAGCTTTTCCTTTATTAATTTCGTCATTTTTAACTTCTAGCACTTTATTGCCTTCCATTACTTGTAAGTTTTTACCTGTAATTAATTGGCTGAGTTTATCCACTAATTCATGTTTTCTTATTTCAGCTAACCCAAGGTCGGTTTTACGATAATGCCACGCCAAAGAATAATTTTTTTCTTCCATAAATGAGCCGGGTGTTCTATCTACAAATTGTTGAATAAGAGGAGCTATGCTTTCTTTCCAAACCGTATTCAAATGATTAAACTGTGCCCAATCGCCCGTTATGCTTTTATGCCAAGCGCCATGCTCTGCCACTAAATCAATTTTGTATTTTCCAAACCATTTACCCAAGGTTTCTTTATCTCTACCACTTATAATTACCACTCTGTTTTTTGGTTCTTTACTTAATTTTTCTATAGTTGAATAAACGGTTTTGGTAGGGCGTGCACTGTTGGGGTTGGCTCTAAAGTTTACCAAGGTGCCATCGTAATCGAGTAATATTAATCGTTGTTTGGCACTGTTGTATTGCTTAATCAAGTCATCCTCTTTTTCTTCATTAAAGTGATTTTTAAGAATTTGTAAAGAACTTTTTCGCACTTCTAACAGTTGAGAAATAAAAATGGAAGCCCAGCGATTTACATTATTTCGTTTTATCACCTTTTGCATTTCACGAGCATTTTCGATTATTTCACCTTCATCCATTACTAAGGCTTTATAAATAGAATCGGCAATATGATGTAAATTATTGGGATTTACTTGCAGTGCACTTACTAGCTCTTTGGCAGCACCAGCCATTTCACTTAAAATAAGCACCCCTTTGCCATCATCTTTGGTGGCAATATACTCTTTGGCAACTAAATTCATTCCATCTCTAAAAGGAGTAATTAGAGCGATAGGTGCTGTTTTATACCAAGCAATCAATCGGTTAAATGAAATGGAACGATAATAATAATGAACGGGTGTCCATGCAATATTGCCATACTTACTGTTGATGTTGCCAACACGTTTGTCAAGTTCCTCTTTAAGTGCATTATAATGCTTAATATTATCACGTGATGGCACTACAATCATTATCATTGACACCTTGCCTTGGAACTCCGGGTATTTTTCTAAGAATAACTTAAAAGCTCTAACTCGTTGGGGTAGTCCTTTAGAATAATCGAGCCGGTCAATGGTTAATATTATTTTTACATCGCCAATTTCCTTTTGGTATCTTTTTACTTCTTTAATAACGGCTGGTTTTTTTACGGCATCTGCATATTTATGATAATCAATTCCCATAGGAAAAGAATCCACCTCCACCACTCGATCTTCCAATCTAATTCTACCTAAAAAATGATGCTCGTGCCCTAATATTCTTTGCACGGCAGAAATAAAATGCCTTACATAATCGTGGGTATGAAAGCCTATTAAGTCGGCTCCTAGCACTCCATTAAGTAATTCTCTCCGTTTGGGCATTGTTCTAAGCAGCTCATAGGTAGGAAAAGGAATGTGCAAAAAGAAGCCAATAGAAGCCTGTTTGTATTGTTGTCGGATGAGCTGAGGAACTAACATTAAATGGTAATCCTGCACCCAAAATATGTCATCTTTCTTAGCCGTTTTAAAAATTTGCTCAGCAAATAAATAATTTACATACTGGTAATCTCGCCAAGTGCGTTCGTAAAAATCTGAATACTGCTGAAAGTAATGAAATAACGGCCATAAAGTGGAGTTACTAAACCCATTATAATAGCCCGAGAATTTATCCTTAGGAATAAATACAGGCGTCATATTAAGGGCTTCTAACTTTTCAGAAATGGCTAATTGTTTCTCTTTTTTAGAAGTGTTAATGCCTGGCCAACCAATCCAATGTACTTCTCGTTCGGCTTTTAACGAGTTTAGGCCAGTTGCTAAACCTCCCGTACTTGGGTTAAGTGTTAACGCGCCATTGCGTTCAGATATTGTTACAGGTAACCTATTGGAAATAATAATGAGTCGTGACATATAAAAATGGGGCTAAAACCGTTAGCTAAAATAGTAATTTAACTCACATTATTTAGGTTAGGTAAACAGTATAATTTTTATGGTGAATAATGTGGGTTAAATGAGCTGCTGTAATAAATTTGATATTTCTCATATTTCTAAGTTATTGCTTTTGGTTAATATTTAGAAATATCTCTCTTATATTTATCCTTCAAATTCAAATTTATGCTAAAATACATACCAGCAAAATTCAATTATTTTTTTCTATTTATAGTAGGCTGCGGATTTAGTAAACACAATCAGAAAGAAGGTGTCCTTATTATAAATGCCACTTTAATTAACCCTGGGCAACAAACAGAAATAATTGAGCAAGCTTACCTCTATTTTAAAAATAATGAGATTGTTTTATATGGATCTATCGCTAATGGAGTAAAAATGCCAAACGCAAAAACTATAATAGATGCCACAGGTAAATATATTATGCCAGGGCTTATAGATGGCTTTGCCACTTTAAATAACCAAGCCTATGCTAATGCCTATTTGTATAAGGGCGTAACTACTATTTTAGAAGTAGATGGGTTTAGAAGAGGGCCTTTTTATACCAATGCAAGCCCTTCGCCAAGTATATATAGGTTGGATGGAATTGCAGACGAACCTATGGCAACGGAAGAGTTAATTCCAAAGATTGATAGTTTACATAATGCCAATGTAAAAGTGTTGCTGATGATGTATGCACTAACACCCGAACAAACTATGCTTGTTTATGAGCATGCACATTCTTTAGGTATGGCTACCATTGGCGAAATGGCTACCACTACTTATAAACAAGGAATGGAAATTGGCATTGATGCCTTTGTACACACCACGCGTTATTCGTTAGATGTTGCTCCTAAAGAAATGGCAGATGCGGTTGCCTTGGAGCCTTTTTCAAATGATTTAAATAGTTCTAAATGGAGTTATTATAAATACCTAACAACCTTGCAAGAAGGAGACTCCTTGCTGCTTAACCATGCAAAAACATTGGCTGCTTCTAATTCTTACATAATGCCTACGCTTAGTTTGTCTTATTTAGATTTGCCAGATTCTAAAAATCCTTGGTTAGATCCTGTGGCTAAAATTTTAAATGCAGCTGATATTAATAGGCCAGCGGATAAAGAAACAGGAAAACACCGCATTGACTCTGTTGAACAAGCGGCATATTCTAATCTAATTATAAATGAAACCAAGGTAATAGAGCCAGCTTATTACAAAGCAGGTGCAAGGTATTTATCGGGTAGCGCAACCGATGTGTGGGGAACCATGCCTGGCATTTCTCTACATACGGAGTTAATGCTGCTACATACAAAAGTAGGCTTAACCATTGAAGAAGTATTGGCAGCTAGCACAGTTAACTTTAATAAAGCATTTGGTTGGAAGGTGGGTCAGCTTAAACCAGGATTTGAAGCAGATATTCTTATACTAAATAAAAACCCATTAGATGATTTGGAAAACCTCACTACCATTCACAGGTTGTACAATAATGGATTAGAAATTGATTATGAAAATTTGTTAGTTAACTATGCCAATAATGAAGAATAAAATTCAAGTACTTACTTTGTTCCTATTTGTATCATTTTTTGCCCAAGCCCAAAATGGAAGGATAATTAGTCGAAAACCATTTGAAATAACTAGTTATGATACCTTAATGAATAGAATAGCTACCAAAGTGAATAACGAATGGGAGCTAAAAACCAAGTATAGTTATTTAAACACGGTAACACTTGAAGAGATTTTTTACGAAAGTGATGGGCTAAAAGTAAAGGCATATTTAGTTACTCCTAAGAAACCTGTAAAAGGGGGCAGCCCATCTATTATTTATAATCGTGGAGGCAATCGCGAATTTGGCTCATTAAATGAGTATAAAATGGTGTTTATAATTGCTCGTGTAGCTAGTTGGGGCTATAATGTGGTTGCGAGCCAGTACCGAGGAGTGGATGGAGGCGAAGGTATAGAAGAGTTTGGGGGTAAAGATGTTAATGATGTCATTAATTTAATTCCTTTAATAGAAAACCTACCCAATACGGATGCCTCAAAAATAGGAATGTATGGCTGGAGCAGAGGCGGAATGATGACCTATTTAACGTTGATGAAGACGGATAGAATTAAAGCAGCGGTTGTGGGTGGCGCTCTATCAGATTTGCAAATGATGGATGATTCTAGAGATGGAGAAATGGGCGAATATGTGTTTAGCGAGCTAATACCCAAGTACGATACGGATAAAGAAAATGTGATTCGTCAACGATCAGCCGTGTATAATGCGCATAAGTTGTGCAAAACAACTCCTATATTGCTGTTGCATGGCACAGCCGATTGGCGTGTGGTGCCTGAGCAATCGTTGAATATGGCACTAGCCATGCAAAAACAAAAAGTGCCTTATAGATTAATAATGTACGAAGGTGGAGACCATGGGTTGAATGAATTTGATTCGGAAGTGGATGAAGTGACCAAAGCTTGGTTTGATAAGTACCTAAAAAAAAATGAACCACTGCCAAATCTTGAACCACACGGGAGGTAACTAATAACCCAACGGATATAAGATGAAAAGATTAAAGACATAAGACCTTTATTTTTAACAAGTTAAAAATATATTAATCACGTTAAATTACCATCACGTTAATAATTGATAAAACCTAAACGATGAATAAAGAAAACCAGAGACGTAATTTTATCCATAGCTCCTGCTATAAATAAAGCTTCAGAAAGTGTTATGCAAAAGAGTGGGATGCATAAAGTAAAAACTTTTGAGCATTCATTAATGATGGAGAATGAACGATTGAAAGAGTGCGTGTTGTATGAGATATTAGGAGGAATTAATAAATGATACTATAAAAGTATATATATTTGTAATATGAAAACAGTATCTCTAAAAATAGATGACTCGATATTCACCGAGACCGATAAAATATTAGCAGGTCTAAAAAAATCTAGAAATAGGTATATTAATGAAGCTATTGAGTATTATAATCGAATTCAAAAACGTGCTGCTTTAGAAAAAAAACTCAAAAGAGAGTCGGAGTTAACGAGAGAAGGTGCAATGGAAGTTTTAAGAGAGTTTGAGGCTTTTGAATATGAAGATTAGGCAATTTGAAATTTGGCTGGCAAATCTAAATCCTCAGAAAGGCACTGAAGCAGGTAAGAAAAGACCTGTATTAGTTGTACAAACTGATTTTTTAAATAAAATTTCACACCCTTCTACAATTATATGCCCTATTACCAGTAAAGTAGTAGAAGGTTTTGATGTATTACGGGTTCACTTGCCGAAAGGAGAGGGCAAAATGGAACGGGATAGTGATATACTAATTGAGCAATTGAGGTCCATTGATAACAAAAGATTTATTGAAAAAATAGGAGAGCTACCTCTTAAATTGCGTGACACTATCAATGAAAATATTCAAATTGTATTTGACTTAAACTAGTAATTTGAAAGGCCTATTTAATAATTAGAATTGACGGTATTTAGAAAATTATATTATATATGGTGGGCTGTAGCTATAGTTATTAGTAGCATTACTATCTTATTTCAGCCAGTACAATTGTTTAATTACTTGATGAAAACCTATGATACAACTAGCGAGATGAAGATCACCGCTGCACACTTTGATGCTTCAACAAGTAAGTACCTATTCACCCAAGAGTCATTCCGGCTAAAAAAAGTGCTTTTTTCGCTAAACTTTAGCTATTTTTAGTACCATAGCGGTGCTATGCTAAGAAAAATAAGCTTCGTTTATCAAAAAAATCAACTATTTTTATCTCGAAAGCACCTCGGCTGAATAGGTACACAAGTAAAAGAAAAGGTGTAACTGTACTTGGAGATAGAGAATGATAAAAAGGTGTATTTTGCTTTGTTTGATGATGAGATGAACCAATTAACTGATTATATCAACAATCTCAATATTCCTGTTTGGGAAATGGAAGAGAAATTTGATTATGATAAAATGGAAAATCTAAATCTTTATGTTCCAGTTGTAAGTTTTAAACATTCTAAAGGAGTACTATTAGTGCCAATTGGTGAAACACCTGAACATACAATTAACTCTTGGGCTCTATCAAATTTATATATGCTGCTTCTTGCTTTTGTACCTTTATTTATCCTCTCTTTTCTTGACAAACTGTTTAAAAGATAATATCTAGTAGTAGATTACACCTTATCCAGCGTCTTTCTTTTATCATCCTTCAACCCTTTAAAGCTGCTTGGAGTTAGCCCTGTAGCTTTTTTAAACTGGTTCGATAAATATTGAACGCTGCTATAATTTAACTTCCAAGCAATCTCGCTGAGCGATAACTCATTATAAATCAATAGCTCTTTTACATATTCTAATTTTTGTGCAATAATATATTTTTCGATGGTGCGCCCTTCTAAGGATGAAAAAGTTTTGCTTAATTGGGTGTAATCCGTATCTAATTCGTGCTCTAAATAAGAAGAAAAATTTTCGTTGGCTTTACGATGGGATTGCTCGCCCCTAATCTCTTTGATAATGATGGATTTTAGTTGATTAATTAATTGAGATTTTTGATCATCAATAAGTTCAAATCCTTGTGCTTGCATTTTTTGCTGAACTAAACCAAAATCTAATTTTAATTTTGAGACAATGTCAACTTCACCTAACTGAATATGTTTAACTTCTAAGCCAATAGAAGTAAGCTCATTTCTAACAGCTGAAATACACCGATCGCAAACCATGTTTTTGATATACAACTTAGATTTAATCATTCTTAAACTTTTTTTCAACTTTCAACTTCGTCCTTTTAATTTCAAACCTTTACTCAATTAAAATTTTTGAAATTTTACTACCTCCACTGAGCCAACCCACTTTTTTGCTTCCAAAGCTAGCCACATGATAGCCTATTTTACTCACAGCTTCCCAACTTTCTCCATTGTCTTTCGATACATCCACACCAGAAGTGCCAGCAGCTACCCACCAATAGGTTGTAGGCACATTAGCTATAACGGAGCGATACCCATTAGGTTGATTTTCTGTAATTACTTGCCAAGTAGTTCCCCCATCTTTGGTAATGGCTGCATTTAGGCTACTGTTTTTATTATCTTCATAATCACCACCCACAGCAATGCCGTAAGTAGGGCTTGTAAAAGCCAAGGAAAATATGCCCCCTGTGGGTTTGGGCCGTTTCATCGCAGTTTCAATTACCGTCCAGGTTTTTCCTTTATCTTCTGATTTAAACACCCT
>CAZGDC010000123.1:0-7425 GCA_964524405.1 uncultured Roseivirgaceae bacterium | reverse complement strand
TAGCTAACCGATCTATGAATACTGCCATTGAAGGAACCGAGGAAGATTGCTGTGTACCATCGTAATATCATTCGTTAATAACATAAAACTCTATCCTTCTATTAGTATTCCTCCCTTTTTCAGTATCATTCGTATCTATTGGCTCTAGCTCGCCTTTCCCTTGGGTTATAATTTGAGAAGGAGAAACTCCTTGTTTAACTAGAACCTTGGCTGCAGCCTTTGCTCTAGTTATAGAAAAGGCAATATTTCTCTTAGCAGACCCAATATTGTCTGTATGGCCAACAAGAATCACTTTGGCATTTGGGTAGCTATTGAGTAATTCAGCTATTCCTTTTAGTTTTTGATAAGAGGATTCATTTATTTCAGCAGAATTATATTTAAAACGAAAGCTATTTTCACTACCTAGCTTCACATCTATCTCAGAAAAAATATCCATTTCTTGCTCTTTAGGAATTTGTGAAGAAGGAATTTGGGCACTATCTAGTTCTGAATTAACAATAGGAGGAATTTTGATTTTCTCTAATGGAGGAGTTTTGTTTTCTTTTGTTGGAGGTCTTGTTATCTTCTTCTTTTTAGTTTTTCTTTTTTTATTTCTTCTTCTTTTATTTTTATGTAACGTGGTATTTATGGGGTTTCTTACAACAATTAGCACTTCAACAGCATTATTAAACACCCCAGCTTCAACATTTGCGCTCATATCAATATGGTAAGCCATACCAACCACATATTTTGGTTGCAAATACTGTATGCCAAATTGGGCGCCTTTGTTTAACTGATAATGAATCTCCATATTAATGCTATTCTCTTCTCGAGAGACTCTATTGCTAAATCTTGAAAGTGAATAATTAAAATCCATTCCAAGTTTTACATAAGACCTTTTTGTGGTGCTTGTAATAATAAATTTAGGAATTAGGGCAATTTGATTTTTATCATACACCCGAAC
Source organism: uncultured Roseivirgaceae bacterium (assembly GCA_964524405.1). Taxonomy (GTDB): domain Bacteria; phylum Bacteroidota; class Bacteroidia; order Cytophagales; family Cyclobacteriaceae; genus JAKISE01. The sequence goes on along the minus strand of CAZGDC010000123.1, from coordinate 6,482 downwards.
ACCTCCAAGCAATGTAAGTTGTTTATTATTAGTGAGCTTATCTGTTGTATAAAAGGAGTCCCTATATTTATTAAGTTGAAATACTGAAAGGCCTAGATAGGATTTTGTGTCTTTGTTCCTATCGTTTTCAAACCAATAAAAAGAGGCACTTAGTTTTGGATACACGAGCCTTTCAATAGCTAGGTTTTCTCCCGAACTTAAACTAGGATTAAACCCGTCTTCAATAGTCCACATTGCTCCAGTTTGAATGTCATTTAAATCAATTTTTTTTGACACCATCCCCATATCTATTGCAAAAGAAACGCCCGCATTCTTTTTGTAATTAAAGCTATAAGCTATTGTTGACGAAAACAATTGTTCGGTTAGGTTGCCAGAGCCTTTAATTTGGTTTTTTAGTAAGCTTATACCCAATGCCAATCGGTTGTTTTTGTGATTTACAATTGGGTATTTGGCAAAAAACAAAGAAGACACAAAATTATCAGCACCAACTAATTTTTGATTCTTGTATAACATGGAGGCACTTGCATAACTATCAATCCCAATACGTGCGGGCACCGATTCTGGAACTGCATACGTATGTTGTGCAAAAAATGAGTTTTGTGCTTGCGAGCTAAAATAGCTAAAAAACGTTAATAATACTATGCTTAACCTCATCTAATTAATGTAAATTTACCATGATTAGATAATTGCGTTCCGTCTAAAAATTCACCAGTAATAGACCATAGATAATTGCCTTGTGGCATAATACGGCCTTTATAGCTGCCATCCCAACCTATGTTTAGCACTTCTTGCAGGTTACTAGAATTAAATAATAGCCTTCCCTGAGTATCATATATTTTTAATGATATTTCTTTTAGGTTGATTCCGTAAACTTTTAGGTAATCATTACTACCATCTCCATTAGGTGAAAATAAGTTGGGAACAAAAACTGTTTCCGTTACAAAAACCGATACGCTACTCTCTCCCATGCAATTGTTTTCATCAATGCCAATAACTGCATAGGTTGTAGATAAGTTCGGGGTCGCAATAGGGTTTGCGATAAAGGCATTGCTTAACCCTAATGGAGGACTCCAAGTATATGAAATACCACCTATGGCTAATAAATTAGTGGATTCCCCTTTTAAGATGGACACATCATTACCAGCATCAATTATGGGTAAAGTATTATGTTTAATTTGAATTTCCTTCGTAATAATACACCCTGTTGCAGATACTGCACTAATCACTAGCGTATCTGATTGCAATGGAGTAAAAGTAATGGCTGTACCCTTTAAAGTATCTTCTTGAACCTTTAAAATCCAGGTTGCTTCTTCAAACACATCTCCTATTTCAAGGCTAATGCTTTCTCCCTCACAAACAGATTGGTTTTCGATCTCAATAGATTCTGATGACAGTATGTTTACATAAGCAACAAATGTTTTTGTAACACAATCTGCATTGGTATAACTTGCATAAAGCACGTCATCATCTGTAGCCACGTATTGTAACGTATCTGAAAAGCTGAGTTGCCCAGTATTTAGTGAATTCCACTGTACGGCCTGAGGAGGAGAAAGAGATAGCTCGATTGTTTCACCCGAACATACATTATATGTAAGTTCATCTGTCTCCTTTATTTCAAAAATCCAAAGGCAAGAGTTGCCACTCGCAAATGAAATTAAGCTATTATCTCCTGCTTGCACATGCCACTCATAAATACCTATCGGCAAGTTTTTAAGAACAAGTTGATGTGAAAGAGATTGCAGGCCAAATTCTGAAACAGACCTGTGTTTAACTGAGTGAATAGGGAGCACAAAACCATTTGGCCCAGATAGTACTACATTAGAAGTGAGTGAATTTGGGCTTGTGGTATCATCAACGCCATTATCCCATAAAAGCATAACCGAATCTCCCTGTGGTAAAGCGTATAGTTCAATTGGATTACTTGGGGGTAAATTAATTGCATTATCATTTCTAATTATCTGTAAATAATGTTGCCCACTTTTCACTGCCGAAATAAATATATCCTGATCGTTATCCCTATCAAAATCACCTATAGCTAGGCTAACTTTATTAATAGAGGAGGCAATTATAATAGTATCATAACTAGCTGCTCCAATATTATAGTACAGGGTTAGTTCATTTTGGGTTAGAGCCAATACGTCTAGCAAGCCATCATTTGTAAAATCAGCTGAAAATAATTGTTGTAGGCTGTCAGCTAATGATAATCCAATAAACAATTCAAAATCGTTACCATTGTTTTTATAGATGAGTAAGCTGTCATTGTTTCCAATTTTTCCACCTACCAACACATCCATAAATCCGTTTTGGGTAAAATCTCCCTTACTAAAAACAGGATTAGCGATAGTTTCAAATGCAAGATTTGCTGTATCAAATCTTAAATTATTTGCATTTTTATTCAAGTAGAAGTTTTGCTGGCTACCTGTATCGCTAGAGGTAATTATATCAACAAACCCATTATTGTTTACGTCTATAGTTAATAATCGAGTATTTTGAAGTGGGATAAAACGGCAAGAATCACATAAACTAAGTGTATCTTTTGAGTTTGTATAAAGAGTAATAGTGTCATTTGTATTTAGTTGAGTAGAAGTTGTTATTAAATCACTAAAACCATCGTTATTAAAATCTGCTAAAACCATTTCGCCACTAAACGGGGGTATGAGGTTGGGGTAATTTTCAAATGTAAAATTTGATTTATTGAGTAATATATTAAAATAAGAGCTACCCTCTAAATTGCCCGATAGTAGTATGTCTATGAGGCCATTATTATTAATGTCGCTTACTTGTAGCTTTGGGTTTTTAATAGCGGGCATGGCTATTTGAACAGAGTTTATAAAATTTCCAAGGGTATCTATGCTATAGATAATTAATACATCATGTTCTAAGGTATCAACACCTGCCAATATTATTTCTAGCGTATCATTCTGGTTTAAATCAGCAAGTACAATATCTCCATTTGCTACTCCATAATTAGTAGATGGAAGCGGTGTAAAAGTTTGGGCTTGAACTACAGTAGTGAATAGTCCTAATGACACCAAAAAAAAGACGGTTTTTTGAATAGTTTTCATTTCTTATTTTTCTTCTTTAATTGAATTAATTACAATTTTAATAGGTAATGTAGTTGTGCTAGCTACTGATTTTCCATCCATTTTGGCAGGTTGCCAAGCAGGCATTTTTTTTATAAGCATTATAATTTCTTCATCTACTTTACTAGATACGCCTTTCATTATTTTTATTGCATTGGGTTTCCCTAAAGTGTCTATGGTAAAGGCAACCACTAAATTACCATTAGTTGTAAGCAATGCTTTTTTATTAAGTTCAATATGTAAGTAGTTCATTAAGCTATCTAAGCCATAAGAAGGAGCTGCTTTTACAAATTCTATTGAATAACTAGGCGTATTTATTTCCTCTTTTCTAATTGGCTTCTTTTTAACAACTTTGTTTGTAGGCTTTTTAGATTTCTTTAGTTTAATAACAATACTATCTTTTTTAGAGTCATTTGCTGCAGAGTCTTTAACTACTTTGGGTAGATTAATTATTCTAGGAGGCGCCATTAAATTTACTGAAGTTAAATCAGGATTGGTAGGCGTATAAAAATAAAACGCAGAGCCTATTAATATACTTATAGGAATTAAACTAAGCATCACTCTTTTCTTAACCATTGATTTTTTATGCGTTTTTAATAATGCACTAAAATTTTTCATCCTTTCTACTTCCTCTACTGAAATACCATGCTCCATTTTTATAATTTTATATCTTTCCATTCTGCATTTCTTTTTTAAGTTGATCTAACACCCTATAGGTTTTTACCTTTGCATTATTTTCAGTTACTTCCAATATTGCTCCAATTTCCTTAAAACTCCTTTTCTCAAAAAATCTGAGTTCGATAAGTTCCAGAGCCTCTAATTTTAAGGATTGCAAAGCATCGGCTAACCTGTTATACATATTTTCTAGGCTCAAGGATGCTTCTTCATGTATATGTTCAGCAATTTCATTTGTAAGCACAACAACTCTCTGCTTCGATTGCTTTCTATAATAAACATGAAGCTCGTTCGTGGCTATTTTAAAAAGCCAAGCTGAAAAAGGCACCCCTCTGTGATGATATTTTTTTAAGTGTGTTAATGCGTTTAAAAAGACTTGAGAGGCTAAATCTGCTGCTATTTGTTTATCATCAACTCTCTTATAGATAAATAAATAAATTTGTTGAAAGTTATTATTGTATAACTCTTCAAACCTTGCAGGATTAGATTTAGCCTGATCTATTAATTCTTTTTCTTCGAGTATATTCAATTTAAAATCTTTTAATCTATACATATAAGACGATTTTGTTAAAAAGATACAAGAAAAACACAATAATTATTATTTGTCAATCAGAAGAGCTATGCTTTAACTTCTAATTAGTTTCACTACATTATTCCCTTTCCTTCTCAACAACAAGTGTACTATTACGTACTCAAGTAATACCATATTGAGATGCCGCATTAGATTGATTCTTTTTTACACTCTCAATGAATAACCCCGCAGCAAGCTGACGGAGTATCAGTAGGAGTTTACTACGTAAACAAAGTTGTTTCCGACCCAAAGGGTCGGGGAATTAAACCAAATAGGCTATCGCCCTGCGATTAAAATGGTATAATTTTCGAGCTAAACCAATATTTAAGTAAGATTTAGTTAGTTAGAATATTAATTCCATTTATCTTAGTTGCTTAAACTAAGATAAATGGAATTAATAACTAAACATAAGCCTACCATCGAGCGGGCCATTCAAGCAATTCACGAACGAACTTTTTTTGCTCAATACCCTGAGCATCCATCGCCTAAAATTTATGGCGAAGATGCAGATAAACAAGGAAGAAAGAAATTTCAGACACAAGTAGGCAATAAATTTGAGGAATTATTACAAGGCGAATCCGATAATTGGATTGGTGATGAAGAGTCTCCTTACTTACAAGATTCACTACATATTACGTACCCTTCATATTCAGCCAAAGAACTAATTTCAAATGCAGAGGTAGCTTTTCATCAGTGGCGTAAAGTAAAACCTGAGCAAAGAGCTTCCATTTTGGTTGAATCTTTAGAACGAGTAAAATCTCGATTTTTTGAAATTGCCTATGCAACCATGCATACTACAGGGCAAGGCTATATGATGGCATTTCAAGCCTCTGGCCCGCATGCGGCCGATAGAGCATTGGAAGCCATTGCTATGGGCTATGCAGAGTTAACTCGTTTTCCCGAAAAAGTAGTTTGGGATAAACCTATGGGTAAGTATAATTTACAATTGAATAAAGAGTGGCGAGCTATACCTAAAGGCATTGGTGTGGTAATCGGGTGCTCTACGTTCCCTACATGGAACTCCGTACCTGGCATGTACGCAAGCTTGGTTACGGGCAACCCTGTAATTATTAAACCACACCCTGGCGCCATTTTACCCATCGCCATTTTTGTAGCCGAACTGCAAAAAGTATTAAAAGAGCAAGGGCTTAACCCCAATATTTGTCAGCTAGGAGTTGATAGCTTTAGTAATATGATTACAAAAGAGTTGGCCGAGGATGACCAAGTAAAAGTAATTGATTATACAGGAAATTCAACCTTTGGTAATTATTTAGAAGACCTAAAAGGGAAATTTGTTTTTACGGAGAAGACAGGTGTTAACTCAGCTATTATTGATTCTGCTGAAAATATTGATAAGGTAATTGGAAACTTAGCCTTCTCCTTATCGCTTTACTCAGGGCAAATGTGTACCGCACCACAAAATTTTTACATTCCTGCTTCTGGCATAAAAACACCCGATGGCATTGTGAGCTTTGATGAGTTTGCACAAAAATTTGCAGATAATATCCAAGGCTTGGTTGATAACCCTAAAGCAGGCCCTTTTGTATTAGGGGCTATTCAAAATAAAAACACGTGTACAAGGGTTGATGCGTTTGGTTCGGGCACAGGCAAGGTGTGGTTAAGCTCTGGCGAAATTGAAAACCCCATGTTTAAAAATGCTAGAACGGCAACACCTTTGGTGCTAGAAGTGGATGCCAAAAATAAAGAAGATTTTAACCAAGAGCTATTTGGGCCGATTGCCCTTTTAATTAAAACGGAAGACACAACACAATCGGTTGCCTTGGCAAAAGAAATGGCCTTAACACAAGGAGCTATTAGCTGTGCAGCTTATACTACTGATGCCGAAATCAAAGAAATGATAGCAGATGAAATGTCGTTAGCAGCAACACCCGTTTCGTTTAATTTAATAGGGGGCATTTATGTAAACCAACACGCTGGATTTTCCGATTTCCACGTAACAGGGGGCAACCCTGCGGGTAATGCCTCATTTACCAATCCTGAGTATGTAATTAAACGATTTACGTGGGTCGGCTTTAGAGAACCTCTAAAATAAAACGAGATAAAATGATTTATAAAGTTAATTTATTAAAAGCTTTTTCTGTTATATATACCTTTTTTCTGCTTGCAAATGTGCAAGCTCAGCCCCTTGAAAC
>CAZGDC010000122.1:0-7482 GCA_964524405.1 uncultured Roseivirgaceae bacterium | reverse complement strand
TCGGGGAATTAAACCAAATGGGCTATCGCCCTGCGATTAAATCTCTACTTTTTAGGGCGCTTATAAACAGGCACAGTGCTGCACGGTTCGCCAAACATAAGGCTTGCCGTAACGGGTTGTAGTAACCTTACTAATTCAACATAGGCAGAGGTGGGTATGGCATTTCCACTACATCCTTTCACTACCACTTTCGCATCTCTATATTCTTCCCTATTTATGTTGGCAATAGCAATTTTAAAAAGCTCTTTTTCTAATTCTTGTAGGTTTCCAAATGTAAGGTGGTTCGCAATAGGAGTAAGTTTTGATGCAATAAGCATAAACGCCCACGTAGGCAAAATGGCATCTACCGAGCAAATAATGGCCACATTTTTACCTTTATACGCTTCCCAATTATGTTCTTTAATAAACTTTCTAAAGTCTTTTTCTTTTAGAATAGTTTCTTCGTACAAATTATGCTTGATGTCGAACACAACACGCTCTCCTTTGGGGTAAAACGTTTCCAAATCAAGCGAAATAATGGAGCTCTTGGCAATTCTATTTATTATTTCTTCACTCATACAAAAAGGTTTTTAGGTTTAATGGCTCTAAACTCTTTAAGATACGCTGGCTCAAAATAAGCGAGGTCTTCAAAGGCTTTATTTTTAAATTTTTGCCAAGCTAACGTTCCCACATACACCGCACTTATGCTTGTTGAGTTAATAAATATAGCATTAGGGTTGCTACCAATTATAGGGTGGCATTTTTCTGCTCCATTGCCAAAGAAAATGATTTTATTGTTTTTTAGCTCTTCCTCATAAGAATGTTTATCAATAATTTTTGCTTTGGTAGGCTGAATAATAGTAAGCTCTTTATCGACTAATAAACTATACACTTCCATTCTTCGAGCATCAAGCATCGGGCATAATAATGCCTCTCCGATTAGTGCATTTATAGCACCTTGCGCCATGGCTTCTAATGAGTTAATAGCTATTAGAGGAATGTTAAGAGCATAGCATAGCCCTTTTGCAGCTGAGGCACCAATACGTAAACCTGTATAAGACCCAGGGCCACTTGCAATGGCAACAGCGGCTAAATCTTTCGTGCTTATATCTGCGTAAGATAACAGGTCTTTGATAAGAATCGCCAATTTTTCCGAATGCGATTTATCAACATAAAGTGTTGACTGTGCCAATATAGCTCCTTGATTGTGAAGTGCTACCGAGCAAATTTTAGTGGACGTTTCAATACTTAAAATCACAATTAGTGCGCTTGTAAAAGGCTGTTGTATTGGCTAGGGTTATTCAAAAGCGCAATAGCTTCTTTTACATCATAATCATGGGTAATAGAATGTGCTATTTCTCCTTTGATAAAGTAATAACGACTTATTATATTTTCTTCGATCAAGTCCCTTATTTCTTCTTTATGTGTTTGTAAATCTTTTTCTTTATTATGAGCCACTTCCTTTTTCAAAATTTCAAGTTTGTCTTTTATTTTATCAACCATGGGATCGCTATTCTTGTTTTCTTCAATTTCGGCAATGGCATGTTCCAGTTTGGTTGTATAATCGTAATTTTTGCCTTCTAGCCAAGCAACAAACACATCATATTCTGTATCTGATAGGCTGAAACCTTTTAGCTCTGGCTTAATAGGATGGTTATAATAATAATGATTGGCGTAATTAAAAATATGCGCCTTGCTTAAAAGACTAATGGTAATGGGTGCTAAAAACTGTGCTTCTACTTTAGTATCAGGTGTAATACCTCCGCCATCAAATACGATTCTGCCTTTCTTAGTTTTAAAAGCTACCATTAATGAGTCGGGTAGTTTTCCAACGCTTCCATCTTTGTTTTTATGCGAATAGTCGATGGCTTGAATACAGCGACCACTTGGTATGTAATATTTTGCGGTAGTTATTTTTACTTGCGTATTATACGGTAGTTGCCGAGTGGTTTGCACAAGCCCTTTACCAAATGTTTTTCTGCCAATAAGTACTGCTCGATCATAATCTTGCAAGGTGCCAGCTACAATTTCTGAAGCAGAGGCACTCCCTTTACTTATTAAAACAACCAGCGGAATTTCGGTGTCCGTGGCTGTTCCTAAGGTTTTATACTCTTGAGTCCAGTCTTCTTGTCTGCCTCGTGTTTGAACAACTGATTTTCCTTTGGGTATAAATACATTAGCAATATTAACGGCTTCAAAAAGGAGACCTCCAGGGTTTTCTCTAAGGTCTAAAATAATACTGGTTGCTCCTTTCGATTTTAATTTTTTTACGGCTTGCTTAACTTCTTTGCCTGCATTGGTGGTAAAGTCTGTTAATTTAATATAGCCGATAGTAGAAGCTACCATGCCATAAAAAGGCACATTTTCTAATACTATGGTTGATCGTGTAATGCTAAAAACCTTGGATTCTCCATTTCTTAATACTTCCAATATAACGGTTGTGCCCGATTTACCTTTTAGCAATTTGCTTACATCAGCTGAAGAAGCATCTAAAATGGGTTTGTCACCTATCTTAATAATTTGATCACCAATTTTAATGCCTGCTTTTTCCGCAGGAAACCCTTCATTGGGCATAGTGATAATTACCTTATCATCAATGACCCCAATTAAGGAGCCAATGCCCGCATACTCTCCGGTAGTCATGGTGCGGTAATCGGCCGCATTTTCTTCCGGAATGTAATTAGTGTACGGGTCTAACGATGCAAGCATGCCATTAATGCCTATTTCTATGATTTTTTTAGGGTCAACTTCATCTACATAAAACGCATTTACTTCTTTAAAAAGCGTTGCAAAAATGTCTAAGTTTTTCGCTATTTCGAAATACTTATTGTCAGGAGTTGTTACGGCTATAAGTGCTCCAAATACTCCAATAAATAAGAACGTGCGAAAGGTTTTATTTGCTATTTTTTGCCACATATTTTTGAATACGGATGAACGATTTTTTTAAAGAACTTGCAATGGCTGTATAGTCCACTATTTCTTTAGACGTATAAATATACGCAATATTGAGTACTTGGGGTTCAGTTAGAAGCAAGTGTTTATGTAAGCGGTAGGCTTCTCGCATTCTTCGTTTTAGTAAATTACGATCTACGGCTCTTTTAAAAATGCGCTTAGGAACCGAAAATAGTACCTGATGAACCTTGCTTTCTGCATTGGGTAGCGTTACTACCTTAAAAGGATGTAAATAAAAAGAGGAGCCATTACTAAATAGCTCCTGAATTTTTTTTCTGCTAGAAAGCCTTTCTGGCTTCTTAAATGTAAACTTTACTATAGTATCAAACTCTTCCATTTGATAAAGGGTTCTTTAGATAATTAATTTCTTTCAAAAAATAAAGATAAGAAATAAGATGCAAGGCATAAATATTTTTGAATAGCCATAGTTATTTAAAAATATTTTAACGAAGTCAGGTTATTTTTTATCTTTATTCCCGAAGGGGTCATTTAGTTTTTTAGATACTGCTTCAAATTTTTTCGAATTATCCAAATAATCTTCTGAAAATTTCGATTGTCTCTAAAAACTAAATGAATTTTGATGTGAATTAATTATCTAAAGAACCCTTAATAGAATAGCGTAAAGGCTAATTATCTCTTATGCCTTTTTTCGCTAGATACAGTTAATTTTTTTCTTCCTTTGGCTCTTCTGTTAGCTAAAACCGAACGGCCAGCGGCAGATTCCATTCTTGTTCTGAAACCGTGCTTGTTTCTTCTTTTACGTTCCGAAGGTTGGTATGTTCTTTTCATTATATTTTACTAATCGTAGTATTCTAAAACTGGGCGCAAAGATAGGGATTAAATCTACATTTGCAAACCCAATTTTAAAATTGATATTTGATGATTTATAATTGTGCTATTATTCTATTTTAAAAATGGCTTCATCTATAGTGCCATTGATTTCAACGCTTGTAACGTTAGCTTCCAATTTCATAGCCCCCATAGGAATTATTACTAAATGAGGTATTTGAACTCCGTTTTCTTCAGAATAGTTTTGATAACCAATATTTTGAGCCATTTTTCCTTGAGGAGTTGGCACAAAATTGGTTACCCTCACCTTAAATCCTGATTTAGTATCGAAGTAATGGATGGTTTTTTTTCCGGAAGGATAAGTTACATCTACTGCATAGGCATATTCTTCTCCTACTTTTTCAATGGTAAGTAAGCTTAGCTTAACACCATTTTGTACATAGTTTAATTCAGGAATCAACGAGGCCTCTATCATTGCGTCTTTGGCTTTATTCTCATCCGCAGGAGCTTTATTGCCTTGTAGGTATTCCACATAATTTGTTCCATCAAACACTTGTTTTTGTACTTCCATCATGCCTCCCATTACCACAGATGTTAATGATTTATTAGGACTAACATTATAGGTAGTGATGGATAGTTTTTGCCCTTGTATTTCGGCTTCACTTACAATTTTAACTGATTTTATGGCAAGAATGGCTTCTTTACCTCCAATAGCTTTAATGTAATCTGCAATTACTTTTTCTGCTGTTAAGTCTGCAGGTAATTGAGGCGAATCACTGGGAGTATATTCATTTCCATAATTATCGAAATACTTAACCTCGCCAAATGCGGCAAGCGATTCTTTAATATCAGCAGCTTTACCAACAACCGTAAAATAAGCTTTATCAGGGTGAATGTATTTTTGAGCCGTTGCTTTTACATCTGCAATAGTTACTGCCTGTACGTTTTTAAGATAATTAGCATAATAACCTTCGGGTAGGTTATAACGAGCGGCATCAATCGCAAACCTGGCCACCGTTTGAGGGCGTTCTAACGAACGAGCAAAACTACCCGCAATAGAGCTTTTAGCTAGATTGATTTCTTCTTCCGTTACATCTTCTGTTTTAATAGTGTTTAACTCAAGGATAAACTCATTAAAAGCACTATCGGTAACTTCGTTACGCACACTTGCTGAGGCACTAAACGAGCCTACTAGTTTATCGCTGCTAAGCGAAGAATAGGCACCGTAGGTAAACCCTTTATCTTCTCTTAAATTAGTAAATAAACGGGCAGAAGAGCCTCCTCCTAAAATTTGATTAAGTACTCTTGCTTTTATAACATCTGGAGTGCCAGGTTTTAATTGAACAGGATAGGTAATATCAATAACCGATTGCACAGCAGAAGGCTTATCAACTAAAGCAACGAATGTTTTTTCAGGCGCTTTAGGCATTTCAAAGCTTGGGTTAGGCATATCGCCTTTTTCCCATTTGCTAAAATACTTTTTAACTAACTTTTTTGCCGATTTTACATTAATATCTCCAACAATGGCCAAGTAGGCTATGTTAGGCTTAAAATAAGTGCCATAATAATTTTTAATAGACTCTACCGTTATGTTTTCTACTGTTTCTTCGGTGGTTAATTCGCCATAAGGGTGATTTTTCCCATATACCAAGGCAGTAGTTACATTACTAGATATGCTGTTGGCATCTTCTTTATTTGCTGCTAAACCCGAAATAGTTTGCGTTTTTATTTTTGCCAATTCTTCCTCAGGGAAAACGGGATTCAATAAAATATCGGTCATTAAATCTAATAGTTTATCTTGGTGTTTTGTTAACGAGGAAGCAAAAACTGAAGTGGCACTAGCACCTAGGCTACCTCCAATAAAATCTATTTCTTCATCTATCTGTTCTTTGGTTCTAGTGGCAGTGCCTCTACGAAGCATGGTGCCAACCATATCTACATAACCCGTTTGATCTTTTTCAACTACTGGCTTATGGTTAAAAACTAAGCTTAGGGTAACTCTAGGTAATTTATGGTTTTCTACCACAAATACTTGAAGCCCGTTTTTAAGTGTAAACGATTCATAATCTCCAATTTGGATTGATTTTGCAGGAGTTGCCTCAGGCAGTTTGCTCCTATCAAGTTGCGCATACGCATGGCTAGTTAAAGCCAATGCTAGCATGTATATAAATATTTTTTTCATTTTCATTTCTTATTTATGATTCTTAGAGAAAACACTAAAACTGTCATTCAAAACGGAGTGAAGAATCTGTACAAACTAAGTAATAGTGTTGATTTAGATTGCTTCGTTCCCTGCCTTTGCCGAAACGGCTACGTGCAGGCAGACTCGCAATGACGTGCTATTGGGTTGTTTTCTTTTCGTAATTCATTTTTATTAGTTCGCTTTTTTAACTTCAGATTCGACTTCAGAATCAACAGGTTTTTGCTGAGCTGATTTAGGCAAATAGTAAAGATTTACTCTATTATCATTGGTAAGGTATTTTTTAGCAACATCCATAATATCTTGTTTAGTTACATTCATATACCTTTCAATTTCGTTATTTATTAGATTAGCATCGCCAAAATAAACATGGTAATCAGCCAAACTTTCGGCAACCCCTTGTACGGTTGAGTTGCTAGAAATGAAATTATTCTCCATTTGGTTTTGAAGCTTTTGAAATTCGGTGTCGCTAATTAATTCTGTTTTTACTAAATCAATTTGCTTTTGCATAGCAGCGTCTAGCTCTTCGGGCGATTTACCCAAATTGGCAAGCCCAATGGTAATAAACAACCCCCCTTCTTCTAATGAATACGGAAATGCAAATACCTGAGCAGCCACCTCTTCGTTATCAACCAACTCTTTATAAAGCCTAGAGCTTTGACCACCCGACAGCAAGGTTGTCAACATCTGCAAAGAATAGTAGTCGTCTGTTCCTTGTTTTGGCATTCTGTAGCCATACATAACTGCTGATAATTGAATATTATCAAATACTGTTTCTTTAGCTTCGCCACCCATATCAGGTGCTGTAATGCTTGGTCTAAGAATTTCTTTGGTGCTTTTTGGTATTTCTCCAAAATATTTTTCAATGAGTTTTTTGGCTTCAGCTTTATCAATATCGCCTGCGATGGATAAAGTGGCGTTATTGGGCACATAAAAAGTATTATAAAAATCAGTAAAGTCTTGATCTGTAGCGGCATCAATATCTGCAAACGACCCAATGGGAGTCCATTCATAATTGGTGCCTTTATAGGCTGCTCCAAACATTTTTTCTTGAAAGCTCATATAAGGGCGATTATCAATTCGCATTCTTTTTTCTTCTTTCACCACTTCTTTTTGAGTAGCAATGCCTGTAGAGTCTATCTTAGCGTGTAACATGCGTTCCGACTCCATATACAGCCCTAATGCTAACTGATTTGAAGGTAAAGTTTGATAATAAAACGTTCTATCATGGCTAGTATTGGCATTTAATGTGCCTCCAGCAGCCTGTATGATTTTCATATACTCTCCTCTTTCAATATTAGGAGAGCCCTCGAACATAAGATGTTCAAAAAAGTGAGCAAATCCTGTTCTTCCTTCCGGCTCGTTTTTAGAGCCTACATGGTAAAGAACGGATACCGTTACAATAGGCGTGGTATTATCTTGATGCAGAATAACGTGCAGCCCATTATCAAGTGTGTATTCTTCAAATTTAATACGCCCTTCTTGTGCGTGAGCACTTCCTATGAACACTACTAGTAAGAGTGTCCAAAGCATTCGTTGGTTCATAATTGTATATTTTAATT
>CAZGDC010000121.1:0-7540 GCA_964524405.1 uncultured Roseivirgaceae bacterium | reverse complement strand
AATTAAACCAAATGGGCTATCGCCCTGCGATTAAAATAGCAGCGTATGGAGTATTGGCAAGCTTTATTTTTAGTGTTAGTAGGTATAGCAGCAGGGTTTATTAATACCGTGGCTGGTGGAGGCTCTCTATTAAGCCTGCCTATTTTAATATTTTTAGGATTGCCACCAGCTATGGCCAATGGCACAAACAGAGTTGCCATACTACTGCAAAATATTTCAGGCATTGCAGGGTTTAAAAGTAAAGGAGTTTTCATCTTTCCGTATAGTCTTTGGGTGGGCATATCTGCCTTGCTAGGAGCTATTTTAGGAGCACAATTTTCTATCCAAATTAAAGGAGAAACATTTAACCAACTATTAGCTATCGTAATGGTGCTCGTTGTAATTATAACTATTTTAAACCCTCTAAAAAACCTTAATGAAACCCTCGAAAGGTTAGGAAGAAAGCATCAAATAATTGGTGTAATTGTATTCTTCTTTATTGGAATTTATGGTGGATTTATACAAGCAGGTGTTGGCTTTATTATTATGGGGTCGTTAACAATAATCAATCGAATATCATTGGTTAAATCAAACAGTATCAAGGTGTTTGTAGTATTTACCTATACCATTGCTGCACTTACTATTTTTATAATCGAGGATCAAGTTAATTGGCTGTATGGATTAACCCTTGCCGTAGGTAATATGGTGGGAGCATGGATTGCAAGCCGCTGGTCTGTAGGCAAGGGCGATGTATGGATTCGCAGGTTTATGATTGTAATGGTTTCGGTTTTAGCTATAAAATTGTGGATTAGTTAATATATTTACACTTACCAAAATTATTTTATGAATAAAATTTTAATAACCTTTCTATTATTTAGCTTATCATTTATATCGCTTGCACAAGAATCTGCCATTGGTGAAGATGTACAAGAAACCATTCCTGCATTCGGTTATTGCATGATGCCCAATAATGCTACTTATTTATCTTTAGAAGCTGATTACGATGGCGAATATATAACCGAAAGAGAACTAATCGACTTATTTGAAACGGGCAGATTTGAATTTAGTAAAAACCTTGTTAACTGGACCTATTACTCCTACTGGGCTCTTAATGAACGTACAATGGAGCAACCTAAAAATTACACCTTCTACCAAATGGTGGTTGACCCTACAGGCACCTATTTGGCCGTTGCCAAAGAAAGACGTGATGGTTGGGGCAGTACCGTTATGATTTTTAATAAGGGTAGCCAAATTAAAATAGATGAATTTGATATGCTATCAATAAACAAAAATATAGACTACCTAAATAAGGTTAAATTTAACACAACCGGCACCGCATTAATTATTGGAGCAAACGACCAAGGTGTTTACGCCTATTCAATAAAAGACAAATCGATAAAGGAACTATATCCCCCTTTATCTTATCAGTTATACGATTATGATTATATAAATGGATTGCCTATTCTTAAAAAATATATTAAAGTAGAAGAAGATGAATATATGCTTGACCCTGATATATTTACCTTAAATGGCGAGGTTAAAACAATGGTTACACAGCCTCTACCCTTGCATTACACGCGTATTCTTACTCCTACTCAAACTCATAAATACTATGAGCGATTTTATGAACAAGAATATGAGACCTATATAGCCCCTATTGATGATTATAACGATCAAGTAATCTATCGGAACAAAAAAACATTTGTATTTATTACCAGAGAGGTGCCTAAAGAGTGATTAATGATATGAATTAATTAGCTGTTGATAAACCTCGTATTTGGTAGGGCATGGTGGCCATGGTATTTATTGGAAAAATAACCGTTCCTTTTTGTTTCGATTTTATTTTAAAGGTATGCTTTACTACACGGCCATTAGCATCCATAAGGTTGAGTGTCATTTCATTATCTTTAGCAGGTTTTACAAATACTCGTGTATAATAAATACTATGCGGTAGGGTTTGCCAGTTTCGAGTATCGGCACTTTCGGTAGCCGAAACCAATAGGCTTAGAGCCATTCCCAGGCCTTCATGTTCTTTGCCTACTTGAGCTGAGGCAGCTTGTTTTAAGGCTACCCTGCCTAGCGATTTTGAAAACTCTAAAAGCATACGTTGCTCCAACACTTTAAATGAGATGGCATTAAGATTTTGTATTTTACTTAATTCTACTGTTTTATTATTATAAGAAATGCTTCCTAATGTATATAATAAAGGTCGTTCTACATATTTAGGAAACACCACTTTAATCCAAGTAAGTCCATTTAGGTTTCTATCGCCAATATAAATAGGAAAGGTCATGCCGTAATCAGTATTTACAAAAGACACCCACCCATTGCCCGAATACACAATGGCAAAGTTAATGCCCCATTCATCTTTAACTGGGCCTAGCCCATTATTCCATAATACAACGGCCTGGGATTGATTGGCAGGCGGGCGTGTGTATTCAATTGCAAATTTACGCTTAAAGCGATCTCGTTCATCAAAAATACCTGCGAGGTCTGCAGTACGAACCAAATCATGTTTAAGCTGCTCTGGCACTTCAAACTTGAATAACTCTCTAAAAGATCCTTCATAAATAGCAAGGGCATTACGGTAGGCTATAAATGCATTATTATAATCGCCTGTGCCGTCATAAATAATACCCATAAGGGTATGAATAAACGCATCTTCTTTATACTTACGATTCGATTTATTCGCATCACTTAACTGCTGCAATCGAATGTTCATCCGTCTGCATTCTACAATGGCGGCATCGTATTCGCCAAGTTGATAATAATTAAGTGCCATGTAATAATTAATCATCAACTTTTCGTGATCCTCTCCTCGGTAGGTGGATATATTAGGGTTTAATAATAAAGCGGCTCCCTGCTCTGCTACATTGGTACGTTCATCTTCTATAAATAAATAGGCTTGCTCAAAATAGGTATTACTTTCCTTAAAATGACCTCGCATATATTCTACAACACCTGCATTTACCCAAAAAAGAAATCTATTTCTGCTGTTTACTAGCTTTGCTTCTTTAGACTTTATTAAAGCTTCGGCTGCCTCTAAATTGCCTTCACTTACGGTTTTATTAAAGTTGTATAGCTTTTGGTAAAATATAGGTGTTGTACACGACCAACTTAGCAAAATAAGCAAAAAATAAATAAGGATTCGTTTCATACAGTCCCTTAGAACGTTATTCTTCTGCTTATATACAAGATGTATAAAATCAGAATTAAATGTTAATTTTTTTATTAATTTTTTATTAATTTTTTAATTTCTTTATCGCCAATCCACACTTTTTCAGTGGTTTCTAAATTAATAAGCTCAAGATTAACTTTATAATTAACAAGTCGCTCTTTTTTATATTGATCTACCGTTGAGTTAATAGTGCCAAAAAGCATAAAGTCTGCACCTAGCTCTTCCGCTATTTTTTTCTGCGTTTCATAAGTGGCATTAAATTGTTGTTGATTTTTTTCTTCACGTAACTTATCTCTAAATAAATTGTTAGCAACAACTCTTACCTTACCTGAATTAATAAATTCTATTTCAACATCTTTTACAAAAGTTTCAGCCTCAATATGCTCGGTTGTACGATTTATAATTACACCAATAATAACAACTGGAGGTCGTTCCATTTTGCCTTCAAAACGAGACAACCAAGGTTTACTAAGTACATCTCTGCTCATTTGTTCTGCCACTTGCTTAGAGTCGGTATCGTTCCACCTTCCACTTAGATCAATTTGATCGTGGGGGTCAATCCTGCTTACCTTACGTGTTACGCAGCTATTTAAAATCAGTACCAGTGCCAGTGTAAATGCCAGTATTCGAATATGTTTGAAGTCCATTTTGAAGTCTATTTTTGAATGTTGAATAAATTTATCTAAATGCAATTTTTCCCCTAGGTTTTGGAGAAATCCGTTTTAGGTATAATTCCGTTTTTGAAAGCCGTCTAATTCTATATATGGTATTTTCTAAGCGGTTGGTTGCATCTCTTGCATCGTGGATAAGCAAAAGTTCTTTTCCATTAAGTACCCATTTACCCGACATATACTCATAATCGTTATTTTTATAGCCAAATTTATGATCAATACTCATCGAAAACTCATTGCCTACTTCTAGTCGAAACCCATCCATTTTTTTAAGTTTACCAAGTTTTTTTCGTTTAACTTCAACAATAGTCCATTTTCGAGCCGTTAACAGGCTTTCTTGTTGTCGCTTATTGCGTGCTTGTGCTTGAGAAAAAGAGGTACTAAGTATTATTGCAAACAAAGCAATAAATACTATTTTAATAAATTTAAGAGTTTTCATAACATTTTATTTATGATGTAAAAATCATTTTTTAAAACCAACTAGTGTTAAGTTAAGTATAATATGGCGTATAAGTTGAAGTTGTTTTTTGAATTTTACGATAGGATAAAAAGTAATAATAGCCGTAGCTACTTGAACCTTTTTATCGTGAGTAAAAACGAAAAAGAACAAAACTTGGTGCGACATGGTATGCTTAACTTAACACTAGATTAATATAATTTCAACAGTTTTAGTAAAAGCACACCCAATAATCACACCCTTAGCAAATTTACCGCCATTCGGAAACTATAAGGTTCAAAGCTAACACTAACTATAACTTTTAGTAGGTTTAGTAGGTTTTAGTTGCCAAGCACTAAGGATTAAGGAACGTAATAAACTACCCCGAGGCAGAGCCATCGGAGTATTAGTTGGAGTTTGCTTTGCAAACAATCTTGTTTCCGACCCAAAGGGTCGGGGAATTAAACCATGGGCTATCGCCCTGCGATTAAAATACCCATTCTTATTCGTCCTTTCTACTTCTAATACCATATTATTAACGTGATGGTAATTCACCGTGATTAATATATTTTTAACTTGTTGAAAATAAAGGTCTTATGTCTTTATTCTTATGTCTTATGTCTTTATTCTTATGTCTTTATTCTTATGTCTTATGTCTTATGTCTTTATTCTTATGTCTTATGTCTTATGTCTTATGTCTTTATTCTTATGTCTTATGTCTTATGTCTTATGTCTTATGTCTTATATCCGTTGGGTTAATAACATTGAAATGCCGCATTAGATTGCTTCTTTTTCACAACCCTAAATAAGGCTCTCTCCATTCAAGTTAGTGGTTAAAACCGAGCTCATATAATCAAAGTAAGGCCGAATGGTTAAGTACGTTTCCATTACTTCATTCACAAAATTGGGGCTTTGCACTTGCTTATCTGTAAATTTGCGAAGCATATAAAACTGCTTTTTACGAATTAAATCTATGGCTGGGTGATGAGCATCAAACCCTCTAGGCGCAGATTTAACTGATGAACCTTGTAACTCCCCAAACATAGATTTAAATTTCGGGTTATTTAAAATAGCCCTAATTTCTGCATCATCCTGCTCAAATTCTTTACGAATACGCATTAAATCTTGAGGCTCAGGCCCATAAAAACCACCCCCTACAATGCAGTTGCCAGGTTCGATATTTAAATAATAGCCTCCTCTTAATTCGGGTGTGGCTCGAATAAAATACCCTGCAAACCGTGTTTTATACGGGGTTTTATCTTTAGAAAAACGCACATCTCTATAAATGCGAAAAACTTTATGCTTCCCTATTTGGTCGGTTTGCTGTAGCTTTTCTTCTACTGATTGGTAAAACAATTTTACTTCGGCATGGTGTTTTTGAAAAACAGGCTTGTGCTCATTAAACCACTCTCGTGTATTATGTTGTTTAAGATCTTTTAAAAATTGGAATAATTCCGATGATATCATGCTGCATTTAATTGTAGTTTTATAACCTAAACTATTCATACATGTTTTTTAACGCCTTGTATTCGCATCAATCTAAAATGCATGAGTAATTCAAGATAAAGTTATCATAATTATACATACGTACACGAACTTGAACTCTATTTCTTAATAACTTTGCACGTATTTTATTTTCCGCAAGATTTAACCCCATAAATGACCAACCCGCAATTAAGTGCAAAAGAAATTGAACAATGTATTTCTATTTTAGAGCAATTAAATAGTAATGCAGGTCAGCTATTTGAACTGCCTGAAAGCCAGCGCATACACTTAATGAAGGCGGCAGGGCTATTATCTCGACCCAATAGAGCTAAATTTCAGCAACGCAGAAAAGATGCAAAAAAAGCAGCTAAGCGTAAAATGATTGAACGCGACAAGCACGCACGTAAAGAAACAGGTATTAGAAGTGCACGAGAAGCCATTGTTTTTGAAGCTCCTCTCCTTTTAGAGGCACCTCGCAATGGCGAAAAAAAACTGGAATCTCCACGAAATTGTTATGTATGCAAATCCGTTTATACCCAACTACATCATTTTTACGACACCATGTGCCCAAGCTGTGGCGATTTTAATTATGCCAAACGATTTCAAACAACTGATTTAACCGATCAAGTTGCAGTAATTACAGGCTCTCGTTTAAAAATTGGCTATCATATTACCTTAATGCTTTTACGAGCAGGTGCAACCGTGGTGGCCACAACTCGATTTCCTGTTGATTCTGCACAACGATTTTCCAACGAAAAAGACTTTTATATTTGGGGTAAACGGCTACACATTCATGGATTAGATTTAAGGCATATTCCGAGTGTGGAAATATTTTGCAATTACATTAAACAGCACTATAACCGCTTAGATATTCTCATCAATAATGCTGCCCAAACGGTACGCAGGCCAGCGGGGTTCTACCAGCATTTAATGGATACAGAAGATCTTCCTTTAAACAACCTCCCTCCTACGGTGCAACGTTTACTAACTAACCATAATAAATGTTTACTTGGGTTAAATAATCTATCAGATAGTGTTTTAAGCAACAAAAATAGCACCTTACCAGTTACATGGCATGGCTCAGAGCCTGGAATTGGGCTACGAGCTTCGGCTAAACTTTCGCAAATTCCTTATAGTTTTGATGCTTCGCTACCCACCAAAGAAGTATTTCCGGCAGGAAAACTAGATGCCGATTTACAGCAAGTTGATTTACGAAAAACCAATAGTTGGAGGTTAAAGTTAGGAGAAATTGAAACTCCTGAAATGGTAGAAGTTCAGCTAGTAAATGCGGTAGCTCCTTTTATTTTGTGCAATAAATTATCGCATCTAATGCGTAAAGAAAATACGGGTAAAAAACATATTATTAATGTATCTGCCATGGAAGGAAAATTCCATCGGTTTCATAAAGAAGATCGCCACCCACATACCAACATGGCAAAGGCTGCTCTTAATATGATGACGCATACTTCGGCTTCTGATTTTGCCAAAGATGGTATTTATATGAATGCCGTGGATACTGGCTGGGTTACCGATGAAGATCCTGCTGAGTTATCTCGCAAAAAAGAAAAAGTGCATGATTTTCAACCTCCACTAGATATTGTGGATGGTGCTGCCCGTGTAATGGATCCGCTAATTGATGGTATTAATACAGGTAAGCATTGGTGTGGTAAATTTTTAAAAGATTATAGCCCCATTGATTGGTAGTAGTAAGTGGAACTTAATACCGACCTAGAAGGACCAAATAGGCTATCGCCCTGCGATTAAACCAAATGGGCTTTCGCCCTGCGAATA
>CAZGDC010000120.1:0-7593 GCA_964524405.1 uncultured Roseivirgaceae bacterium | reverse complement strand
AAATTTACTTTATATAGGGTTGTAAATTAATAAGGATTTTTCTTCTTTCTATTTTTTCGCTTATACTTAATTAGTTGCGGGTAATTTTGACCATAATCAGGGTCTTGCCATTTCCAAAAAGGATGAGCTTTGCTTCGATAAACACGGCCGTTATGCCTATGATTAATTTGTGCTTTGCATTTGCTTACAGTGCATTTGCGCAAATCGGGCATTCGAATAATGGCTCCAATATTTACGTATAATGCGGGCGCAGCATGGTTTATGGTGTAAGCTAGGTCGGGTACTGCTAATTCATAGCTTTTAAATTCGACTGAGGGGCGTACAAAAATCTTAAAATATTCTGAAAGGGATCTTTCAAACGATACCCCAATATTTACAAATAGTTTATTTTTGATTTGGTCAGGGTTAAAATTCTTTTTGCCAAATTTATACGTGCCTACCATTGCATCTATCGCAATAACATGCCGTTTCGATTGAAATACTTCGCCTCCAAGGTATGCATAATATCTTATAACTGAGGTTGTTATATAATCTGGCTTAAAGGGATTCAAATTAGCTGATTCTGCATTAGGGTGATACGTTGCTGCAAATGATTGCTCGTAGGTAACGCCTCCTCCAAAACGATACCTATCAAATGTATAGCTTACGGCTAAGGAAATTGGAACACTGCCACCAACGCCTTGATACTTAACCGCAGCGGTATCAGTGGCAAGTAAAAAATCTTCGTCACTAATAGGTACTTGAGTGGTTGATTGTGCATTATTTACCCAGCCTGTGTAACCTGTACTAAGCGTGTTTCCACTTATTACATAGGTATTATCAAATAGATAGACATTGCCATTTTTTTGCTGTAAAATACCAGGACCTTGAATTTTGTGGGTATAAAAAGTTAATCCAAACCCCGTGCTTGCATGCAAAGAAAAGCCGCCAATAAATTTAGAAAAAGCAGTATTCTGGCTCTTTTCTTTCTTTTTTTTTGCAGATTGATTTTGTGCATTAGCCGTAAAATTTACTAATGTAACAATAAAAAAAAATGGGATGATGCGTTGCAGGAGTTGCATACAGTTACAAAATTTATTTTATTATTAAATTAGCATGATATATTTGATAGATTGGCAATGACTTTAATCCTAAGTGGTCTGCAATTTCGGTTAATCTATTATATTCAATCTGAGAAATCTTACGTTCGGTTAATATATCCTCTTCTTCATCATTCATAAAAAAAGAAGTTATAAAACGAATAATAATAAAGGGCGATTTTAGTATATGCACGCATTGGTTCGATTCATCTGCTTCTTCAATAGCAAAAGATTTATCTTCTATGGTGGCTACATCAATGGTTTTATGCATTAAACCTTTAATAAATTTGTAATTAATTGGCGCCCATTTATCATACCCTTTTATTAAATGATCCATTGCAAATACTACAGGGTCTTGTTTCATCCAATATCCGCCTTTAGATAGCTTTCGAGCTTTTTTATTTAAGGCCATTTCTTCGAATAAACTTACACTACCATTAGCAAGGGCAATACCAATGGATGGCGTAAGCAACATCAAAGAAAGAAAATCGTGCTCCTCGATTTCTAAAAATTCTGCTTCTTCCTCTATAAATTGTTGTTTTAACGAGGCTACCTCCTCCAAAACTCCAGCGTAATTAAGTAATGCGCTTACTTCATTTTCAGTAAACATATTGTTTATAATTTTGTTAAAATTTATTTACAAGATTGACACACCTACTATTTTTTTATGTCCACTCCATCTACTAATTTATAAAAGTAATTAAATTATTGTCCATACGTAATGCCTTTATGGTTAATTACTGCACAAATAGTACTAACTTGTAAAATGTATAAAAAACTAACCCTTACACTAGCTGTTTTATTGCTTTTAATTTCAACTTCTTTCACTCAAAATAGGTTTTCGGGGCATGCGGGTTTAAATTATTCAAGTGTAAGTAGCAAGAATAGTATTAACCCAAATGGAATACTCGGAATAAATGCGGGGTTAGGTTATAAGCATTATCTTGGCGATTTTGGTTGGGCATTAATGCCAGAACTTAATTATTCTCAAGAAGGGTATAATAATCAGCGTTTAGATTACCTTAATATACCCATTTCAATAGGGTTTGATTTTACAAAAACATTTAATTTATCTGTAGGTTTTCAGTATAGCTATTTAGTGCAAGGTTCAAAGGTTGCTAAGCAAGCTATTTATCCAAGTAATTTTGCCTTTTTAGTTACCTTTGAGTTTTTTCCAACTGAAAAGTTTGTAACAGGGCTGAGATTTGCAAATGGAGTTAAAAATATTATTAAAGATCCAGATGTAGTGGTGGTTCAAACCGCTCTTACCTATTCCATTCAGTTTTATATTGGTTTTACACTTTTTAAAGTAACTAAATAAAAAATCATCTTTGCTTATCTATTTTTGCTGATATGAGAACAAGAAAATCGGATAAAATTATAGTATCGTGGTTATTGATTGGTGCATTTTTAGTAGCTGCAATGGTAATAATTGGAGGAGTAACGCGGCTAACACAATCTGGGCTATCAATGGTAGAGTGGAAACTTATTATGGGCTCAGTGCCTCCTTTAACCGAATATGAATGGCAAACTACTTTTGAAAAATACCAACAATTTCCTGAGTATCAAAAGCTTAATATTCATTATACCCTTAGTGACTTTAAAGCTATATTTTGGTGGGAGTACTCTCATCGGCTTTTAGGAAGAGTTATAGGGATTATTTTTTTAGTTCCTTTCATTTTTTTTCTTATTAATAAAAAACTAGACCCTCCTTTAATTAAGAAATTGTTATTTGTATTATCCATGGGGGCATTCCAAGGGTTTTTAGGTTGGTTTATGGTTAAAAGCGGATTGGTTAATAATCCTCATATAAGCCATTATCGGTTGGCGGCTCATTTAACAACAGCTTTTTTCCTTTTTGCTTATATTTTTAATTTAGCCTTGAATTTAGGATGGCCCTCAACAACTAAAATAAGTGTTCCGTTTTATAAAAAAACATTAAACGTAATACTATTATTATTGAGTATGCAAATAGTTTTTGGGGCATTTGTGGCTGGCTTAAAAGCAGGGTTTTTCTACCCTACTTTTCCTGATATGAACGGTGTTTGGCTACCCCAAGTAATAATCGATGACCTTGCTACTGATGGTTATAAAAGCATATTTAATAGCATTGCTAGTGTGCAGTTTGTTCATCGCTGGCTTGGTATGAGCGTTTGGTTTTTTACAGGACTTGCAGGGGTTGTTTTTGGATCTTCCTTGATAGATAAGCTATCATCTAGTTTTCGGCTTTTATTTTTAGCTTTAAGTATTCAGGCACTTTTAGGAATTTTTACTTTAATATATTCTGTACCGATAATCTTAGCGATAGTCCATCAATTTGGAGCATTATTAACGCTAATGGCGTGGGTTTATGCCACCCATACAACTAAACTTGCTTCTTAGCTTGCATTATAATATTACAATAAGCCTCTATCCCATTAAGAGTGAGGTGTCTATCAATACAATCGAATAGAGGTGTTAATGGTTTAAGTACATGTGATAAACCCCCAGTAGCTACGATTTTAAGATTGGGGGTAGTTTCTTCTTTTATTTTTTCGATTATAAACGACACTTGCCCTACAAAACCCCAAATAGTGCCTCCTTTTATTGCTAATACAGTATCTGTTCCAAGTACTTTATCGGGTAAGGTGGGCGAAATTTCAGGTAGCTGTGCGGCATGCTCGGTAAGGGCGCGCAAGGCAGTATTAATGCCTGGAGCAATGGCAACGCCTCCAATTTTACCATCTGAATCAACAAACGTATAAGTTAAAGCGGTTCCAAAATCAATTATTAAGCTTTCGGTAGGGCCGAAAAGTTGGCGTGCAGCTAAGCTATTTACGAGTAAATCGGTTCCTAGCTCATCGGGGTTATTGGGTTTAATGGGCAGTAAGTGGTAATGGCTCTTATGTACTATTACAGGAGTTATTCCAAATAATAATTCTAACTCAGAACGAACTATTGGCGTTACTTTTGGCACTACAGAGCTTAATCCAATGCCTGTTATATTATTGATATTTAGCATGTTAAGATGCTCTTTTAAAAGCATAAGTGGCTGCTCTGAATGTGTGGAAAATCGATATTCTTTCCACTTTCCGTCGGTTTTAAACCCAACCGTAATATTTGAATTACCAATATCAACCGCTACAAACATTTTTTGTTCTTTAATTTGCATCAATAATAATTCTTTTTATAAAAAAGGACTCCCATTTTATAAAGAGGTTGAGTTAAAAATCTTACTTTTAAAAAATTATCATACTCGTTGGTTTATGGAAGGAGGGTTATCTAGTATTCAAATTGATTTTTCAGAAGATCGTTTATTGGCATTAAATATTGCAATGGCCTTTATTATGTTTGGCGTTGCTTTGTCATTTGAGTCGAAAAATTTTAAAGAGGTAAGCAGAAACCCGAAATCGGTTATAACAGGCGTAATAACCCAATTTGTTCTACTTCCTTTTTTTACCTTTTTATTTGTGTATTTTACCAAACCTATGGAAGGGTTGGCCTTAGGTTTAATTTTGGTTGCTGCATGCCCAGGCGGAAATGTATCTAATTTTTTCTCTAACCTTAGCAAAGGAAATGTAGCTTTATCAATTAGTTTAACAGCCATTGCTAGCCTATTGGCTATATTTTTAACACCCATTAATTTTGAGTTTTGGAGCAATTTGTATTTGGGCGAGCGCGTTGGCAAGGGTATTACATTAGAAACATGGAAAATGTTGAAAACTATTTCCACCATTTTAGCAGCCCCCCTCCTTTTAGGATTGCTATTTAAATATAAATTTGCTAAACTGGCAACAAAAATTGCAGAGCCTATAAAGCTAGTTTCCTTTCTATTATTAGTAACTATAATAGGAATAGCTTTTTTTCAAAATATTGAAATTTTTAAACAGTACTATCACTACATTATCTATTTAGTGTTTTTTCATAATGCCATTGCCTTAGGCAGTGCCTATTTGATAAGCAAACTCGTGGGCAATAGCGAACAGGATAGCCGAACCATAAGTATAGAAACGGGAATTCAGAATTCAGGACTAGGCCTTGTAATTATATTTAGTGTATTTCAAGGTAATGGGGGAATGGCCATTATTATGGCTTGGTGGGGCATTTGGCATATTGTAGGCGGCACTATTATGAGCCTTATTTTTACAAGAGGAAAGTTATTCAAATTCCAAACTCAAAACGCTTAATTTTTATTGGCTTAGTTATATGAAATTGATTAAAGATATTATTCATTATTTATTTATTACTGTAGTTGGTTTTTTTATGAGCATTGCTATACGGCTATATTTTAGAAGATGGCAAGTAGCAAATTATGAACAAATACCTCATAAAGGGCCTGTTATATTTGCCTCCAATCATCAAAATGCCTTTTTAGACCCTTTGGTTATTTATTTTTCTCAACCTCGTGTAAACAGGTTTTTAGTACGTGCAAACATATTTAATAATCCTATTGCAAAATTTTGGTTAGAAACACTTCTTATGCTGCCTATTTACCGAGTACGAGACGGTTTACGATCGGTCGCTAAAAATGACAAAATTATTGAAAAATGTGTTAAAATACTTACCAAAGGAAATCAGCCCTTAGTTATATTTGCCGAAGGAAATCATAACCTTAGAAGGGCATTAAGGCCTTTACAAAAAGGGATTGCTCGAATTGCTTTTGCTACCATGGAAGCTAATAATTTTGAACTAGATTTGGCAGTGGTGCCTACAGGATTAAATTATGGACGACATACTCGTTATCGCTCTGACATGTTGCTCAATTTTGGCAAACCCATCTATTTAAAACAATACACGGCACTTTATAAAGAAAATCCTAATAAGGCTTACCAAGCGTTATTAAATGATATATTTAATGAACTCGATAAGCAAGTGCTTTCCATCCGTCCTTCCAAATCGTATGCGCATATCGAAAACGAATGGTTAACTAAACGTACTGATAATGCCGATATGGTGGCACAATTTACTGCCGACAAAGCGTTAATTGCAGATATTTCAGAAACATGTAAAAAGGGTGATGTTGAAACCCTTGATGAGGCAAATAAAGAACCCATCCCGCCTCTGCCCTCTTTATTGTATCGAATAGCAATGTTTCCAGTATTTTTATATGGATATGCAAATAGCTTCTTGGGGTATAAGTTGCTCCACTTATTCATTAAAAAAGTGGTAACAGATATTCATTTTTATGCTTCGGTTAAAAGTACGATTAGTTTGTTTTTAGGTTCGGTGGCATTTATACTGCAAGCCTATATCTTATATGTATTTACTAAAAATGGCCTACTGTCTCTGTTCTATTTTATATCGTCTCCATTGGCCGCTATTCTCGCATTTGATTATAAGTTTGCGGTTTTTGATCGATTACCACGAATGAAAGGAGTGGCTGGATATGAGAGAGAATTAGATAATTAAAGAGAATTAGATAATTAAAGAATAATGGAATGAATGAAAGAATAAGGGGTGGATTAGTTTAACTGCCTAGTTTTACAAAAAAATAATTTGTTTATTTTTCTTTTTTCTTTTATTTTGCATACTATAAATTTACTACTATTACACTTATGATGTTTACCGCCTTATACCATAGCCATAAACTTGTTGTACTATTATTTGCTGCTATTTATCTTATTAAAACCATTTTGCTTTTAGTAGGTAGCACCAATGGGTTAGATAAGTTTTCTAAGTTTATTAAAGTTCCTGAAATGATTATAAGCTTTCTGTTTTTAGCAACGGGAGCATATTTAATAATGGATATTTCAAGTTTCGATTTTTTATTTATTTTGAAAATGGTATTGGTTGTGTCCTCTATTCCCATTGCTATTATTGGCTTTAAAAAGAAGAAAAAACTTTTTGCCTTGCTTTCAGTTTTCTTAATTATAGGAGCTTATGGATTGGCAGAAGTACGTAAAGCTAAAATAGGAAAACGACACTATTTTACCGAAGAAGTAATTACAAACCCAAGTGCATCCAATTACGTACTTAACTTGCATGGAAAAGCATTATATAATGCACAATGTATGATATGCCATGGAGCCGATGGTAGTGCTGGACTATCAGGGGCTAAAGACTTACAATCAAACACAAAAACTACTATTGAAATAGCTCAAATTATAAATAAAGGAAAAAATACGATGCCGAAAATGGAAGGTAAACTTAGTAAACAAGAAATGTTAGCTTTAGTAAGCTATGTAAATAGCTTGAAAAAGAGTAATCTATAACTAAGAGGAATATAGATATTGGAAACGCCTGCCACGAAAAAATTTGCGGGAAACAATATTGCATATTCGCGAGTATCAAATATCGACCAAATGACTAAATGGTAGTAGATTAAGGCTTGTAATAGATTTTCCTTGCAGATTTAAGGCATTATCGTTAAATTTTACAAGGTTGTTTCTTATATCTTGCGTTATATGTAATATCTCATCTTCATGAAACAAATACTTTTT
Organism: uncultured Roseivirgaceae bacterium; assembly: GCA_964524405.1. GTDB lineage: Bacteria > Bacteroidota > Bacteroidia > Cytophagales > Cyclobacteriaceae > JAKISE01. The sequence continues at coordinate 95 of CAZGDC010000120.1, read as the reverse complement.
TTAATACTATCCTTAACTCATTTATCCAGGTTTAGCCAATCAATTGTTAATAACTACCTTTATACAGTCGATAATAGCAACATGCATGTGTTTGA
>CAZGDC010000119.1:0-7642 GCA_964524405.1 uncultured Roseivirgaceae bacterium | reverse complement strand
GTTTTTGAAGATGCCCAAGCAGGAATTGATGCAGCAAAAAATGCAGGAATGAAATGCGTTGGCATTGGAGATAAAAATTTGCTTAAAGGAGCAGATATTGTGGTTACAGATTTAAACCAAATATCAGTTGCCCAAGCATTAGTTATAATAGAGAATGAAATAATACGCTCGATATGAACGAATTTATAAAACACGATGAATGGAGCATTATTGAAGAAGGATTTAACCCTAAAAACAATAAAGTTTCGGAAAGTATTTTTAGCATTGGCAATGGCTTTATGGGTCAACGTGCCAATTTTGAAGAAAAATACACTGGAAATACATTGCAAGGATCCTATATTGGCGGTATTTATTACCCAGATAAAACACGTGTAGGTTGGTGGAAAAATGGGTATCCAGAATACTTCGCTAAAATCATAAACTCAACCAATTGGATAGGAATAAACATTCGCATAGATGGAGAAATTTTTGACCTAAATAACTGTTCCATACAAGCATTTAAAAGAGAACTTAATATGCACGATGGAATGCTTTTAAGAACCGTTACAGCCACACTTAAAAATGGCAAACAAATACGTATTACATCAAAACGATTTATTAGCCTAGTTGAAAAAGATTTAGGCGCCATAGAATACTCCATTACTCCTCTAAATTTTAGTGGCGTTATAGCGTTTGAATCCTATTTAGACGGTAGCATTATCAATTCAGACTCTAATTATGACGAAGCCTTTTGGATTGAAATAGAAAAAAAGGCAAGTACTGATTTTTCTTATTTGCAAACACAAACAAAAAAAACCAAGTTTGATGTTTGCGTAGGCATGAGGTATAAATTACTAGAAAAAAATAAAGCAATACAGGTTAACGCTACAACCGTTGAAAACGCAAATTATGTGGCCAATGTCATTCACATTAATGCCACCCAAGACAACACCATAACCCTCCAAAAATATGTAGCTATTATATCTTCTCAATATTATAAAAAGGATGATTTGGTTAAAATAGCACGTAGTCAGTCCAAATTATTTTACACCAAAGGGTTCGATCAACTACAAAAGGAGCATAGCCTAGCTTGGCATAAAAAATGGGCAGAAAGCGATATAAAAATTGGCGGAGATTTAGCCGCCCAACAAGCCATACGTTTCAATATTTTTCAATTATATCAAACCTATACAGGCGAAAATGAAACACTAAATATTGGCCCCAAAGGATTTACTGGCGAAAAATATGGAGGGGTAACTTACTGGGACACCGAAGCCTATTGTTTGCCATTTTATATGAGAACTGCCAATGCTAGTGTGGCTCGCAACCTTTTAAAATACCGATATAACCACTTAGAAAAAGCACAAGATAATGCCCAATTACTAGGGTTTAATCATGGAGCAGCCTTGTACCCTATGGTTACCATTAATGGCGAAGAGTGCCATAATGAATGGGAAATTACATTTGAAGAAATTCATAGAAATGGCGCCATAGCTTATGCCATTTTTAATTATATAAGATATACAGGCGATACAAAATATATGGCTGAGTATGGCTTAGAGGTTCTTATTGGCATTTCTAGGTTTTGGGCTCAGCGTGTTAACTGGTCAAAATCGAAACAAAAATATGTACTACTTGGCGTTACTGGCCCTAATGAATATGAAAACAATGTAAACAATAATTGGTACACACTAAAGCTCATTCAGTGGACCTTAAAATATACAACTGAGCAAGTAGCATTATTTTTAGATGACAAAAATTTTAAGCCTATCCTCTCAAAAACTAATTTTATCGTAGAAAAAGAATTGGATAACTGGAAAGATATTATCACCAATTTATACTTCCCAACTGATGATTCTTTGGGAATATTTTTACAGCAAGATGATTTTTTAGATAAAGAATTGATCCCTGTAAGTAAGTTAGCTGCTAGTGAGCGCCCTATCCACGAAAAATGGTCGTGGGATCGCATCCTAAGATCGTGCTATATTAAACAAGCAGATGTATTGCAAGGGTTATACATGTTCGAAGATGAATATGACATTGATACTATCAAAAGAAATTTTGAATTTTATGAACCTCTCACTGTTCATGAATCCTCTCTCTCGCCTTGCATACATAGTATTTTAGCCTCTAAAATAGGCATGAAAGAAAAAGCGTATGAAATGTATTTACGTACAGCAAGACTTGATTTAGACAACATTAATAACGATACCGATGATGGACTTCATATTACTAGCATGGGCGGCACTTGGATGTCGATAGTCGAAGGATTTGCGGGATTGCGAATGGTTAACGACCAATTAAGCTTTACCCCTACCATTCCTACTAAATGGACTTACTACGAATTTATGATTTTATTTAGAGGCCTAAAATTAGAAGTACATATTGAATCTAACACCATTGGTATAAAAAATGGCTCAAATAATAGTTTAAGCATACTTATTAATGGTTTTCAGCACCTAATATCCTCAAAATCTGAGGCAACTATTTCGCTAATCGAAAATGAAGTTGTGTCTTAACTTAATTAATTCATTTATTTTAAGTAAAATTGAGGCAAATTTTAATTTAAGCAAAATGAAGGTACAATCATTATTAAGTAATACGCTATCAGTGGTTTTTTTAGGAATCCTAATGGCATGTGGTGGAAACAAAGAAGAAACCTCTAACGAATCTGCTGAGTTTGATGCAGCCAAAGAAGAGTTAATTCAAAAAATTGAAGAAGTTACCTATAAAATTCCTTCTCCAACCGAAGTGCCTTTTCTAATTGAGGCTACTGGTGCTGATTATAATTCAGAATTAATGAATCCCAAAGAGTCTGCTGATACGTATTTAACTACATTTAGTAAAACAGCTGTTAACCTAGGAATTTATGCCTCTGATGTGGCTTATTTAAGTTCTTATGGTAAAACACAAGAATCTATAGATTACATGCAAACTATTAAAAAATTAGCAGATCATTTGGGTGTACTTACGGCCTTAGATGCAATTGCATTAAAACGATTTGAAGATAATGTTAACTCTAAAGATTCGATAGAAGTACTTATTAACCAAATGGTTAATAAGGTAGATAAATATTTAAAGAACGAAAAGCGCAATAAAGTAGCCGCATTAGTAACGGCTGGCAGCTTTATAGAAGGCTTGTACCTTTCTACGGCCTTGGTAAACACATACCCTAAAGATTTATTAACAAACGAGCAGCGAAATTTAATTTTAACACCTGTTATTAAAGTTATTTTAGATCAAAAATCAGGTGTAGCCGAAACTATAAAACTACTAGAAAGTGTAGAGCAAAATGAGGAAGTTACACAACTAATTTCTGATTTTAATAGCTTGCTTCAAGCGTATGAAAAACTTAATATTGAAGAGCAAATTAAAAACAACCACGCAGATTTAATGTTATCAGACGAAACATTAAAAAACATAACGGAACAAGTTGGTAAAATAAGAGCTCGATTGATAGCTTAAAAAAATCAATATTTTGTATTTTTAAAGCCATCCCCACCTACTACTGGTCAGGATGGCTTTTTTTATAACCCAAATTTTACAACCGTGAGCAAAACATTATTAGAAGTATTACTAAAGCTATTTGCAATAATTGTAAAAGAGGACCAAGTAACTAATGATGAACGGGAAAAAATTAAAGAAATACTAAAAAACCAACTAAACAAAGATTTAGTACAACAGTACATTACTTTTTTTGATGATGAAATTGAAAAACTCGGTAAGCTAGCTTCTATTAATGAGGAGCAACTAATAGATAGTTTATGTTCATCGGTAGCAACCGAATTAACAAAACATCAAATGTATGCTATTCTGCTTCAAATGATTTCGGCCACCATGGCAGATGGAAAAATTACCGAAAGGGAGGAGCAATTGGTAGAACATGTTCGATCAAATTTTAAGGTTGATAAAAAAAACTTTGAAATTATCAAAGAGTTTGTGGTTGCCCAAAACATCCAAGATTTTAAAAACGAAAATGTTTTCATCATTGATGCGAAAGAAAACGATAAAAAGGATTCGTATTTTCATCTTCACCGAGCTAATCTTAATGGATTTATTGCCATTATTCATTTTCAGAGCACAAACACCGCATTTATAAAAAAAATAGGGCTTTCCGAAGTTATTGTTAACGGAATTCGACTGCCCAATAGTCACATAAAAGCCTTTACCGCAGGTAGCTCGGTTAGAGGAAAATTTGAAACTATTTATTATAGCGATTTGGTTTCGTTATATCAATCAACAAGTAATACCCCTCCATTATCTTTAGAGGTTAAAAACATATCATACACATTTAAAAATGGATATGTTGGCCTTAGAAATATCAACTTTAGTGAACGATCAGGCAAATTACTTGGCATTATGGGTGCCAGTGGTGCTGGTAAATCAACCTTATTAAATGTTTTAAACGGAACGGATACTCCCACCAAAGGAGTAGTTAAAATAAATGGAATTGATATTCATAAAAAACCTGAACAGGTTGAAGGTGTAATTGGATATGTGCCACAAGACGACCTACTGCTTGAAGACCTATCTGTTTTTGATAATTTATACTATGCAGGTAGGCTATGTTTTAGTCATTTATCAAAACTAGAATTATCGGAACTTGTTGATAAAACACTTACGAGTATTGGGCTTATCCATATCAAACATCTTAAAGTTGGATCTCCATTAGAGAAGGTAATTAGTGGAGGCCAACGCAAAAGAGTAAATATTGCGTTAGAATTATTACGAGAACCAAGCATTCTTTTTGTAGATGAGCCTACCTCTGGTCTTTCTTCCAGAGATTCTGAGAATATTATGGATCTCTTAAAAGAGATTTCATTAAACGGAAAAATTGTATTTGTGGTTATCCATCAACCTTCATCACAAATATTTAAAATGTTCGATCGCCTCTTGATTTTAGATACAGGCGGATTCCAAATTTATTATGGCATGCCTGTAGAGTCTGTGGTGCATTTTAAGGATGCCATGAAAATGATTGATAGTGAAAAGGGAGAATGTTCTATCTGTGGCAATGTAAACCCAGAGCAAGTTTTTGATATTATTGAAACCAAAGTGCTTGATGAATATGGCAACCAAACCAAAGAACGAAAGGTTGCACCCGAAGAATGGACTAAGATCTATTCAGCATCGGCACAACCAAAAGAGATTAAGGCCGTTAAAGAAAAACCAAAATCAACACTGCACCTCCCACATGTGTTTTCACAAATGGGTATTTTTATAAAAAGAGATATTCTTTCAAAATTAGCGAACAAGCAATACCTCTTAATCAATTTACTAGAAGCACCAGTTATTGCCGCAATTTTAGCTTTTATTGTTAAATACTCTGGCGAAGAATATGCCTTTTATAAAAATGAAAATATTCCTTCTTATATTTTTATGAGCATAATAGTTGCCATGTTTATGGGGCTTACGGTAAGTGCCGAAGAAATAATAAAAGACAAAAAAATATTACAACGAGAGGCCTTTTTGAATTTAAGCAAAGGAAGTTATGTATCATCAAAACTGATGCTTATGTTCAGTATTTCTGCCATTCAAACCTTTTTATTTGTGCTCGTAGGCAATACCATTTTAGAAATTGAAGGCATGTATCTTATTTTTTGGGCCATTTTATTTGCCACGTCAAGTTTTGCCAATTTATTGGGTCTCAATATTTCTTCTGCCATGAATTCGGTAGTAACCGTTTATATACTTATTCCATTTCTTTTAATTCCACAAATATTATTAAGCGGTGTGGTTGTACAATACGATCAGTTGCATAAAGCGGTAAGAAACGATGTAGATGTACCCATCATAGGAGATTTAATGGTTTCTCGCTGGGCACTAGAGGCCTCATTAGTGGCACAATTTACGCAAAATGAGTTTGGTGATAAATTTTATAATTACAACAAAGTAATTTCCGATACTCGGTTTAACAGCGTTTATCTTATCCCAAAAATAGAAACTTCCTTATTAGAGGGTTTTAAACTATCTAAATCCGAAAAGGAAGAAGACCTGTTATTGGCCGCTGAAAAACTTATGCTTGTTCGCACCGAAATTCAACACCAATTACAAAGAGTTGGTGAAAATAGATTTCCTGATTACAAAAAAATAAATGTAAAAGAGCTTAATCAAAAAGTACTAGGCAATGCCCTTAGCTATTTAAAAACGTTTAAAACACTTAATTTAAACAAGCAAAGCAAAGCGATGGCCCTTAAAGATAAACGTGTAGTAGCGTTACAGCACGAAGGGTTATTTAATGAAATAAAAAGGGATAACTTTAATGAAAACATCCATAAAACGGTAACCAACGCATTAAGTCAAGATCGAATTATTGAAAAAGAAGGACGATTGCATCAAATAATAGACCCTGTTTATCAAACTATTTATCCAACTAGTTTAGTAGATTATCGATCTCCGCTTTATACTGCAAAAAAGCATTTTCTTGGCGTTACCTTAGCAACACCACTCTTTAATATTTTAAGCATCTGGGCAATGACTCTTTTTCTAATGCTTGCGCTGTACAGAGATTGGTTAAAAAAAATAATGCACTTATTTTAGTCATTAACATATAGCCTATCTCCAACATGTATTAACCCATTTTGATGCACCAATCCATTTACTCCAAATAATACCTTATTGCCTACTTTACGATAGGTAGATAAAACCTGAAGCACTTCGGTTTCTTTAGTAGCTGTAACTGGGTTAATATTTACTACCACACATCGAGCACACGGTTTAACTACTTCAATTTTTGCCGTACCTAGGGCAATATTTTTCCATTTGTCTTCTTCAAAAGCAACTGTGCAATCAACTACCAAGTTGGGTCGAAATCTTTTCATTTCAATAGGCGAAGAAAGTCTTGTATTTAGCTCATCCAGCGATGCCTTATTGGTGATTAAAATAGGATACCCATCAGCAAAACTGACCGTTTCATGCTTAAAAGCATACCGAACATCAATCAAACGATTACTCTCATCAGGCATATAAACAAGCTTAACCTTTATCCCTACTTGCTTCGTAAACCACGCGCTCACGTGCGGATCGACCTCCACCCCTGTTACCCTATCGCCCCAAATAGAAACCGCTACATTTTGTCCCGTTGGTGTATGAGAAATAAAAATTGAATCGCCTTGAGGTGAGGTTACCGTTAAGCCATTTTTTAACCGAACCAAAAATTGCCCAAGCACAGGAAGTGTTCTTTGCGACACAAAAATGCCATGTTCATCTACCAACATCCACCTACGGTCAAATTCTAACCCTCGCCCCAACACCTTCGCTGTTTGTAAAGAAATACCTCCTAAAGATTTAATGGGATAAATATGGATGGAGATGATTTTCATGGGTTTGAATAATTAGAATCAAACCTACTTAATTAGTAACAATTAGCAAAAATTTAATCCATCATTCCTAAGTAATATGTTAGCCCTTACCCTTTGTTGATCTTTTTACCAACAAACTAAGTACCTGTTCACAAAGGCTTGTTGGTGAAACAACACCAACAAGGGATAGAGCAAATGGGCTTTCGCTCTGCGAATAAATACAGTTTTATGTTTTGATATCTAATACCAAATTAGTATATTTAATACTTTAAATTTTTATAATATTAAATTTTTAAACCTTATGAAAAATCAATCAATCAATCAATCAATCAATCAATCAATCAATCAAGATTTAACAACCT
>CAZGDC010000118.1:5600-7692 GCA_964524405.1 uncultured Roseivirgaceae bacterium | reverse complement strand
CTTACTGGCTTTAGTTTTTCAGATATGGTTATAAATGTTTGGGTAACAATGCAGACAGAATTGCAAGGCTATGGTTTTAGACTTGAGGTAGTTTATTTAATTTGGGTCTTGTTAATTATCGCTTTGTATCCAATTTGTAAATGGTATGATAATTACAAAAGTACAAACAAAGCCAAGTGGTGGTTAAGTTATTTTTAGTTCTGGTTAACTTACAAAAACACAGGTTTTCCTTGCCATAAATCTTCCAGCTCTACTGGCCCGCCAAAAAATAGCTCTTTGAATTTGTTCATCTCATCAATGGTTTCATTCGACATCAACTCGGATAACTCATCCATGGCTTTGCCTCCTAAAACATACGGCATGGTGGTGGCTATCATTTTATCTCCCCGAAAGTGACCAAATAGCATATATTCACTCATTTGCTCTACCGGTTCGCCATAAAGAGAACATGTAGATATAAGTTTATCAACGGGCTCTCCTTCACCTTGTTGATATGCTTTAACTTTACCCATAAAAGCTTGGTGGTTTGTAAAAAACGCTTGCATATTTTGTTGCGATTCTGCCGAAATAGACTTTTGCATATTGTGAGCACATTTAGTGCAAATAGCATATTCAAACACAATATCTTGCACTTGGTATTCTATATTATTTTTTACGGCTTTTTCTACAAAGTAATCGGTAGTTCCTAATGTTAAATCTACACGGCAGACCATACACTCTTTAAAAGGCTCGTTGCTTTCAAATGGGTAAAATACCGAAGGGATGTCTAATAAATCAGGTTGCATATTAATGTTTTTATAAGTAGTTGCTTATACCATTTTAACGATGAGCGTGTGAAAAATAATCAATCTTGTGCGGCATCTCAGTGTTAATATGGTATTAACCCTAAATTCTATTTCATAAAGTAGATTAAAAGACCTTTACTCAAATCTAAATTTGAAAAGAGGGACACATTATTGTAATTTCAAACTACTATTCCTTTAACTGGTCTAGTATTTCTTGCGCTTGCCCACCTTCTAATCTTGGCCCAAACTTAGATACAATTTTAGAAGCAGCTAAACTAGCAATTTTGCCAGCATCGGCATAACTATGCTCATTTGTTATGCCATATAAAAATGCCCCAGCAAACATATCACCAGCGCCATTACTATCAATGGCATCAACAGTATAAGACTCTATATCAATAAAAGTATCTCCATCAAAAATAATGGCCCCCTTTTTACCTAAGGTAATGGCAAAACGCTTGGCAATAAATTTTAGTTTTTCTCTAGCTTCCAATAAATTATCGGTGCCTGTGTATTGCATAGCTTCGTCTTCATTGCAAAATAAAAGGTCAACTCCATCGCCAATTACCTCTTCAAAGCCTTGTTTAAAAAAGTTTACAATGGCAGGGTCAGATAGGGTTATACTCGTTTTAACTCCATGCTTTTCTGCTAAAGCTTTGGTTTTTTTCATGGCTTCTTTCCCATTGTCAGAAGTAATTAAATAACCTTCAATATACACATATTTAGCATTTTTAATAGCTTCTTCGTTAATTGCAGAGCTGTCGAGGCTAGCCGTAATTCCTAAAAATGTATTCATTGTTCTGTCGGCATCAGGTGTTACCATTACTAAACATTTTCCTGTAATTCCATCTTCAAGACTCTCTTGGCTAAGATTAGAATTTAAGCCTGCTTTGGCTAGGTCGTTCATGTAAAAAAGACCATATTCATCATTCGCAACTTTGCACGAGTAGTATCCGCTTCCACCAAATTCGCATACGGCAATCATGGTATTGGCTGCAGATCCGCCTCCTTGTTTTTTAATACGAGTTCCGTCAATGGCATTCACCAATGTTGTTTGGCGTTTTTCATCTACCAGTGTCATCACACCTTTTTCAATATCATTGGCCTTAAAAAAATCATCTTCTACCTCAAACTCTATGTCAACCAAGGCATTACCAATGCCATATACATTATATTTTTTCATTTCTTATTCGTCAATTAGAGGGCAAAAATAATAATACTTAATCTAAAAAACTTAACCTTACGCTCATTCTTGCATAAGTGTTAATGCAAAAATTTGTGGCTAGTATTTAGCATTTTTATCTTAA
>CAZGDC010000118.1:0-5500 GCA_964524405.1 uncultured Roseivirgaceae bacterium | reverse complement strand
TTGGCTAAAGCAAGTATGTATCTTTGAAGTATGTATGCTATCGTAGATATTGAAACTAATGGGGGGAGTTTAAAAAGTTCTAAAATTACGGAAATTGCCATCTATCGGCATGATGGTAAAAAAGTGATAGACAGCTTTATTACTTTAATTAATCCACAAACCTACATTCCTCCTTTTATTACACAACTTACAGGAATTAGCAACGAAATGGTGGAGGGGGCTCCCAAGTTTTATGAAGTGGCTAAACAAATAATTAAAATTACCGAAGACGCCATTTTTGTAGCCCATGCTGTAAATTTTGACTATACAATTATTAGGGCTGAATTTAAGAAGTTGGGCTATGATTTTATGCGTGAAAAACTTTGCACAGTTAAACTTAGTAGGAAACTAATGCCACTACAACCATCTTATAGTTTGGGTAAGTTAGCTAATAATTTGGGAATAAAAATTAATGGCCGACATCGTGCAGGGGGAGACGCAGAAGCTACGGTTAAACTATTCGAAATTTTGATTACCCTTGATAGTAATAAAATTGTTTCTGGCAATATAAAGCCAAGTGATCCTACGTTTGAGAATGCCAATATTAGTGCGGAGCAAATTGATATGCTCCCTCAGGAGGTAGGGGTCTATTACTTTTATAATGCTAATCACAAAATAATATATGTAGGAAAAAGTAAGAACATACGCAAACGGGTAATGACACATATGCTTAACAGCCAAACAAAAAAAGGCTTAGCTATGCGCAAGGAAATTGCAGATATTGATTTTGAAGTTACAGGAAGTGAGCTCGTGGCATTATTGAAGGAGTCGAACGAAATAAAAGAAAAAAGACCCTTTTTTAATAGTACACAAAAAAGCACTTATTTTCAATATGGTTTATTTTCCGATCAGCAATTAGATGGATTTATTCGTTTAAATTTATATAAAATCAGTAATGGATCCTTGCCTTTAACAACTTATGCCTCTAGAAAGGAGGGTTTGGAGCATTTGTATAAGTTAAATGAAACGTTTAATTTATGCTTAACACTTACAGGTTTAAATAAATCGAAAGGTGCGTGTTTCCATTATTCAATAAAACAATGCCATGGTGCTTGTATCGGTAAAGAAGGGGCAGAAGAATATAATAAAAGGATAATGAAAGCACTTAATACATTTCGGTTTAATATACAAAATGTATTTGTGGTTGATAAAGGCCGTTCTTTAAACGAACGAACTATTGTACAAGTAAAAAATGGCCAATATGCTGGGTTTGGATTTGCCCCTTTACATATAATAAATAGTGGGGTAGAGGCAATAAGCGAAGCCATTAAAGCCTACCCTGCCAACCGAGAGGTGCAGCACATTTTAAACATGTTTATAAATAAAAAAAATTACGAGCGGCTTATTGAATACTAATATTAAGTCTATTGTGCCGTAAAATCTGATGTTATTTTAATTACTAATCAAAAAAACTCACCACGGATTTTCAATTCTTTACAGTGAGCTTTCAGGTTAATATGAAATGTTTTTTACTGGTTAAAAAACTCTTTCATTCGATCGAAAAAACCTTTATCATTTTTTCCGGGGCTAGGAATAAAATTGGGAGAAGATCGGAGCGTTTCTAGTGTTTTCTTTTCTTCACTAGATAAACTTTTAGGAGTCCAAATATTTACATGGATAAGCTCATCGCCTCTTCCATAACCATTAATATCTTTTATTCCTTTGTTTCTTAGCCTAAGAACTTTTCCGCCTTGTGTACCAGCATCAATTTTAATTCTAACTTTTCCATCAATGGTGGGTACTTCAACAGAAGTGCCTAAGGCCGCATCTACAAAGTTGATGTATAAATCGTACACAACATTATAGCCATCTCGTTTTAAGAAATCATGCTCCTTTTCTTCAATTAAAATAAGGAGGTCGCCAGCGGATCCGCCACCAGGAGCTTCATTGCCCTTCCCTCCCATAGAAAGCTGCATGCCATCGCTTACGCCTGCGGGAATGTTAAGTGAAATTACCTCCTCTTTTGATTGCAAACCAGAGCTATCTACACCAGGGGGGCGATGGTCAATAATTTGACCCGAACCACTACAGGCAGGGCAGGTGCTGGCAGATACCATTTGACCCAGCATGGTGTTCATTACCCTTTTAACTTGCCCTTGCCCTTGGCAAGAAGAACACGTTTTAAAGGTAACGCCATCGGCAGCCATTAAGCGTTTTACTTTAATTTTCTTTTCAATTCCGTTGGCAATTTCTTCTAAGTTAAGCTTTATCTTAATGCGGAGATTGGATCCCCTTCGACCCTGATCTTGCCCTCTTCCTCCGCCAAAAAAGTTGCTCCCACCAAAAATATCCCCAAAATTAGAGAAGATATCGTCCATGTTCATGTGCTGCCCACCACCAAAACCTGCGCCACCCACACCTTGGTGACCAAATTGATCGTAGCGTTGACGCTTCTCAGAATTATTGAGCACTTCATAAGCTTCGGCAGCTTCTTTAAATTTCTCTTCTGCCTCCTTATTATCCGGATTTTTATCTGGATGAAATTTGAGTGCTATTTTTCGATAGGCCTTTTTTAATTCGGGCCCTGTTGCTGATTTTGAAACGCCTAATGTTTCGTAATAATCTCTTTTTGCCATTATTATTAACTGCCTGTTACTACTTTGGCAAATCGAATTACCTTTTCTCCTAAATAATACCCTTTCTCAATGGTATCAACAATTTTTCCTTGCAGCTTTTTCTTTGGTGCAGGAATCTGTGTAATGGCCTCATGAATATCAGGATCAAAACCTGTTCCTACAGGAGTTTCCATTTGTTTTAAGCCTTGATTTTGCATCGTTTTCTCAAATTTTTGAGAGATTAAGTTTAAGCCCTCTAGCATAGCAGCTTCATCTTTGCTATCAGCTGATTTAATAGCTCTTTCAAAATCATCTATTATTGGAATTAACTCTACTATTATTCTTTCACCAGCCGTTTGCATTAAGTCAAGCTTTTCTTTAGCTGTTCTTCTTCTATAATTATCAAATTCTGAATAAAGGCGAAGGTATTTGTCTTTTGATTCAGCCAAGTCGGCCGTAAGCTTTTCTGCTTCATCAATTACTACTTCTTCCGTTTCTTCTTCAACCGCTTCGTTTTCAGATACATTCTTCAATTCTTCGTTTTCCGAAACCTGCTTTGCTGTTTTTTTGTCAGCTATTGTTGATTTATCTTCTTCTTTTTTCTTTGTCATCCGTTATCTACTTTTTATTTGTTAATTACCGCTAGTTTTAGTTGTAATTAAGCATAATAATTCTGTTTGCCCTTGATTACAATATGTTTGCCAAATAATTAGAAGTGCCAATATGGCATAACGTATTTAGGATGCCTACTGCCAAAAAATCATCAAAACAGCATGTTCTTACAATTGAAAACATAGCTTCGATCCATTTTAGTGGCGGTTTTAATAGCTAAATCGTTACGAATACCTATGAATAATGCGAGATAATATAAAAGGTTAAAACGTATTCGCTATGCTGCAAAATAGCACTTTAATGAACTAATACCATATCATTAAAATGGCATTAGAAGCCTTTTAGTATTAAATCAATTACGATTTTCCCTATTTTTGAAACTTCAATGAATACTCAATCTAATATATCATTAAAATGGATACTGCTTATTATGGCTGTATTTATTGCCTTTATTCTTGATATTTGGTTGGGCAGTGTGCCTATTCCTGTAAAAGAAATTCTCAATATTTTAATAGGAAAAAATTCCGATAACCAAGCATGGGAAAAAATAGTTCTTCTTTTTAGGTTACCCAAAGCAGCTACTGCAGTAATGGCTGGCGGTGCATTAGCTGTAAGTGGCTTAATGATGCAATCATTTTTTAGAAACCCATTGGCCGGGCCTTTTGTATTAGGCATTAGCTCAGGTGCAAGCTTAGGCGTAGCTATTTTAGTAATGGCAGGTTTTTCAGGGGCTTTCCTTATCAACTCGTTTGGTATAGTAATAGCTGCAAGTGTAGGTGCTGGGCTTGCGTTTTCATTTGTTCTATTAGCTTCAATACGGGTTAAAGACAGTGCCACTTTATTAATTATTGGCTTAATGGTGGGCAGTATTACAGGAGCCATTGTTGGCACGCTTCAATATTTTAGTACTGCCAAGCAATTACAAGCTTTCACCATTTGGACATTTGGCTCTTTAAGCAATGTGAGTTTAAAAGATTTACCCTTGTTTATGGGGTTTACAAGCCTTGGTCTTATCGTATCGTTTATTTTATTTAAACCTATGAATGCCATTTTGTTGGGCGAACAATATGCACAAAGTTTGGGCGTAAATATTAGTAAACTACGAAATGGAATTTTGCTTTCTACAGGGTTATTGGCTGGGGTTGTAACGGCTTATTGTGGACCTATAGCCTTTATTGGCATTGCCGTGCCACATTTAACCAGGGCCATAATACCCACCAATGACCATAAAAAACTAATCCCTTCGGTATTTTTAATGGGCAGTTTAGTGTTATTAGTTTGCGATATTATTGCTCAATTACCTGGAAGCGAGCACGTATTGCCTATAAATGTAGTAACCTCCATTTTAGGAGCTCCCGTAGTTATTTGGGTGATTCTTAAAAGAAAAAGCCTTGGGGTATCTTTTGGCTAATACGCTATAAATCATTTACTTTTAACCTAAAACACACGCAGATGGAATAAATTTTTTAGATTTGCATCTTTATTGAAATTGAAAAAATGGCAAACGACTTACTAAAAGGGAAAAGAGGAATTATTTTTGGCGCCTTAGATGAAAATTCAATCGCATGGAGAACCGCACAGGTTATTCGTAAAGAAGGAGGAACATTTGTGTTAACAAATGCGCCTATTGCGATGAGATTAGGGAAAATAGAGGAGCTAGCAGAGGAGTGCGAATCAAAAGTTATTCCTGCCGATGCTACTTCTATAAAAGACCTTGAGAACCTAGTGAGCCAATCGGTAGAAATATTGGGAGGCAAGTTAGATTTTGTTTTACACTCCATAGGAATGAGCCCTAACGTGCGTAAAGGTAAATCGTACGGAAATTTGAATTATGAATGGATGCAAAAATCGCTAGATATATCAGCTATATCGTTTCATAAAGTAATGCAAACGCTAGAAAAGCAAGACGCCATGAACGAATGGGGGTCCATTATTGCCCTATCTTATGTTGCAGCTCAACGTACCTACCCTGATTATTCGGATATGGCACAAGCCAAAGCAATGTTAGAATCTATTGCTCGTAGCTATGGCGAGCGTTATGGCACCTTAAAAAAGGTACGAGTAAATACAATATCGCAATCTCCTACTATGACAAGGGCCGGAAGCGGTGTTGGTGGCTTTGATGCCTTTTTAGAGTTTGCTCAAAACATGTCCCCATTAGGAAACGCTTCGGCCAAAGCATGTGCTGAGTATATTACGGTTATGTTTTCTGATTTTACCAGAATGGTAACTATGCAAAACTTAATGCACGATGGCGGATTCTCTAACTCAGGAATGACCCAAAAAGTGATTGA
>CAZGDC010000117.1:0-7765 GCA_964524405.1 uncultured Roseivirgaceae bacterium | reverse complement strand
TGGTGTTGTTTGAATATAGATATTATCAACTGACCAACCCCAACCAACAGTTTGTGCATTAGAAAACAATCTAAACCTGAATAAAAGCGTATCTCCTACACTAAAGTGAGTGGTAAGGTCAACGGCATGTTGTACATATAATGAGTTTTTAATTTCATCACTTCCGTTAAAGGCCGTTTCCCAACTTGTATTTGCGCTTGCATTGTATCCATCTTTAATCGGCTGCCAGTTAATGCCATCTTTGGTTGCTTCCACCACTACGTAATCGTTAAATGCGGCATCTCCAAAATTTGCCCCTGCGTTTGCAGGTTCAACTAAAGCAATATCTCTATAATTAAAGGTAGAATTTGTGCCCGAAACAATAATAGGTTTTAATAAAATGGCTTCTAATTCTGTATCAACGGCATAATTGTGTGGCGATTGCAAAGCAGGATTTTCTGTACTATTAAAGGCGGATATTTGAAGCCCATCTAAGTGAAAATTGTTTGCTATATTCATAAACTCACTATGCACCTCCCCATAAGCTAATAAGTTTAATTGTAGTATAGATTCTTTAGGAGTAAAAACGGGAGCCCCGTCAAGGTAACTAATCAATTCTACCTCTTTATCACCTCCTGCTATATTGGCAATGCTAATTAAGCGTTGCCCAACTGCAATAGGTTTAATTGTTTTTTGAAGTGTTGAATTAATATACACTAGGGTAGAATCGAACGCCTCAGAGGCATTAATGCTTAATAATAAATCCTTTTGAGGAGATGTTCCAAAATTGGTTATCATAGGTCCCTCTTTAAAATTAGTTTGTGAATGCTCTACGGTAGCAGTCCAAATGCCTCTACCGTGGGTGGCTATTACAATTTGGTTATCTTGCCCTTTCATATCCCAAACAGCTACTCTAGGCATATCATGGTCTAATAAATTCCAATTAGCACCATTATCGAGCGATTCTACAATGCCAATATCCGTGCCCGCCCAAATTTTGTCAGGGTTATCAGAATGTACATATAAACAATAAACAGCTACATCAGGAAAGCCATTATTACTAGTGGTGTTTGTTCCAAAGCCTGAAATGTCTTCCCATGTTTGACCTAAATCTTCCGTTTTTAGTATTTTAGGGCTTCTTGCAAATGAAAAAAGCACATAGGCTGTATTGGGTTGGGTGGGATGAGAGGCGAGTCTTGTAATTGTTCCATTGACTAGATCAGTAAAACCAGTAGGCGAAAATGTTTCTCCTTGATCGGTAGAAACTTGAATACGCCTGCTAGAAGAATTAGATATGCCACTGCCTGCCCAAACAATGTTGGGGTTAGAACGTGAAACTTCCACATCTGAAAATGTGCTAATTGCTCCCCATTGATCTGTAACAGGTGTTAATTCCCAATTACCTCCAAAATCTACCGATTTAAAAACCCCATCGGAAGAAACGGTATAAATAACATCAGGTGTTTTTTTAGACCCTGCCAATTTTGAAATAAAAGGGTGGTCGCCTGTAAGCCCACTGGTGGCATTTACGAATGTTGTCCCTCCATTGGTTGATCTCCTAAAATTATTAAACTGCGACCCTCCTATTAGTTTATCAGGGTCTTGGCTATGCCACAGTACCTCAAATCCATCTCCCCCAATTTTAAAACTATAATTGGAGGAAGCATCTGGAGCTATGGGAGATTGCCAAGTACCATTATCTTGCATACCACCAAAATAGGCATCTTCTCCTGGTTTTTTATCCGCACCATAAAATTGGGCTGTATTATAGGTGTTGCCTACCATCGTCCAATCGCCTTCGGTTACACCAGGGTTAGTGGAGGTATTGGTAATAAATGGACCACCATCAGTAGCGAGTAAAATTCTAAATGTTTTTGCTGCATCATCTTCTTTAATAGCGAATAACCCATGGTGATCTGGGTGTACATCCACCCCAAACGTACTAAAAGAGTTGGTGCCATCAAAATCATTATAAGGGTCGGCTGCAACTTGAGTAGTTGCATTTAACACCGAAGTTTCTGAAAAGATAATACCTAGTGTTGAAGTAGGTAAATTTGCGGCATCCCAAGTGGCTCCAGCGGTAAGAACTGGCCAAAAGAAATACATATCTTTAAAAACATGCCCTCCACTTACAGCAATGCTAGCATCAGGTGATGAAGCATGATACTCCACATTATTAATGTATAAATATTCTCGGGCGTGCGTAGAAGCATCTCCATCGGTATTAGATTCTAGTAAGTTAAAAACACCATCCACTTGCTGATCTCGAAATGAAACCATTAATTGGCGGTTATTATCAATATCCCAAACTTCAAAGGGTACATCTACATAGTCTTGGTAGCTGTAATCATTATCTGCCACACCAGAGCCTGCTCCAGAAGGCACAGTAAAACGATGTGCTTTTTGAGTTTCCCCTGCGCCAAATCTAATTTCAATGCTCGTATTATTGGCATCGTTACCAACGTCAAGTGCTCCGCCAAAATGGCTAGCACCAAAATTTATAAATGACATAAAAGCATTAGATCCATTTTCTTCTACATTTAAAGTAGTGGTTGTAGAGCCTCCACCACTACCTAATTCAACTTTTAGCACCGATACCCCTGCTACATACACCACGCCCTCATCGTAAGGCGAGCATAATATGGTATTATCGTACCAGCCTTGCCCACGTAAATAATCAGCTGCGCTCCCTCCAAAAGATACATCCATTAACGACCAAGTAGCTCCAGCATCGCTGGATATATATAAATCGGACCCCGATCCTGTTAAAGAACCTTCTGTTGAGGCAAATAATCGATTAGGGTTCACTGGAGATATATCTATTTCTACTCGTCCATTGGGGCTCATGCCTGTATTTGAGAGTGCCCAAGTAGAGCCCGCATCAATCGACTTCCATACGCCTTCTCCATTGGATGCTGCATATTGAACATTAAAATCGCCAGGAGTAGCAATGATTTGCTGAAATTTTCTACTGTTAGATGTATTTAGCAATGTATTAGTCCAGTTAACGCCTCCATCTATGGATTTATAGATGCCCGATTCAAGATCAACCCTATTAGTTGTACATACAAGTAATATATCTTCATTAAGAGGGTCAATAATTAACCTGTTAATATTTTGAAAATCGACATTATTATTAGTAGTAGCTAATTGCACCCATGTTTCACCGCCATCAACCGATTTAAAAATGCCATTTCCTGTAATTAAATCTGCACCTCCTAAACCTCCTTCGCCTGTGCCTGCATATAATAAATTAGGGTTAGAAGCTGCTAACGCAATGGTTGTAAAAGCAATATTGGGTAAGTCTTTTGTTTTTTCTAGCCAACTTGTGCCACCATTGGTTGTTTTCCATATTCCTCCACCTACAGAACCTGCCAACCAAGTGTTATGTGTGGCATCTTGAGGCATTACTATCATAGCTCTCGTTCTGCCAGGCACATTGGCGGGGCCTCTTTCTGCCCACTCCGCGCTAGTCGCATTGGTTTTAGCATTATTGCTTTTATTCATCGATAAGCTAATTGTCGCTTTTTGCAATTCGTTCATCGTATAATTTACAGGATAGGATGGCATCGATTCTCCTTCCTTTGTTCTAATTCCCTGCTGATAAAGGGCAAATTGACCAGGGCTATCATATTTATGTCCCCCAGCTTTTTTATATTCTTTTTTCTCTTTTAATTGCTTATCCCAAGCTTGTTGAGAGGTTAAACCAATTAATTTTTCTGAAGTAGGTGTTGTAAATTGTGTAAACACCCATATCATAGCCAAGGTGGCAATAAGCAAAATAGGTAATTTTCTTTTCATAGCTTTTGGTTAAATAAGTTTAGAGTTTTATGGTAAACCAACATCTAAAATTAAGGAGTTTTATTTAGTACAAAAGTATTATTCTTATAATTTTCAGCATTTACTTCCTCTGTCTCCTTATTATTGTTAAACTAAATTACTATACTCCATGAAAGTTTCCGTTTTTAGAAAAGAACACTTTAATGCCGCTCATAGGCTTTTTAATCCATTATGGGCATTTGAAAAGAACGAAGCAGTTTTTGGCAAATGCAATAATAAATACTACCATGGGCATAATTATGAGTTAATAGTGCAACTTACGGGAACTCCTAATCCCGAAACAGGGTTTGTATATGACTTGAAACTGTTAAGCGATTTGATAAAAGAACATGTGCTTGAAAAGTTCGATCATAAAAACCTGAATGAAGAACTGAAAGAATTTAAAGAATTAATACCTACTGCTGAAAATATATCTATTGTAATTTACAATATTTTAAGGCCGTTAATCGACCAAGCATTAGATTTAAGGATAACTTTGTATGAAACACCGCGAAATTATGTCCAATACCCTGCCTAAGCCTCCACTAGAAGATGTAGGCGATAATCACATTGCCTGCGCTAGCGATACGCCTCTTAGAAAGGACGCTTTTGATGTTTCTAATGATGAAAAAATAAAAAAAATAGCCTCTCATTTTAGGTCTATAATGGAAACATTAGGGCTTGACTTAACAGATGATAGTTTAAGAGGCACTCCGTTAAGGGTAGCAAAAATGTATATTAAAGAGGTGTTTAGTGGGCTAGATCCAAAGAATAAACCTGAAGCCACTCTGTTTGATAATAAATTTAATTATAGGGAGATGGTAGTTGAAAAGGAAATTACCTTTTATTCGCACTGCGAGCACCATTTTGTACCTATTATTGGTAAAGCCCATGTGGCCTATATTTCATCGGGCAAAGTAATTGGCCTCTCAAAAATTAATCGCATTGTGCAGTATTTTGCCAAACGCCCACAAGTACAAGAGCGGCTTACCATACAAATTGCCGAAGATTTAAAAAAGACCCTGCAAACAGAAGATGTGGCGGTAGTTTTAGATGCCGATCATTTATGCGTTTCTTCCAGAGGCGTGCATGATACTAATAGCAAAACAGGCACTGCGTATTTTAGTGGCAAGTTTAAAAACCAAGACACAAAATCGGAGTTTTTAAATTACATCAACAGTTCTGTATCAAAATAGTTTTAGGTAGAAGCAATTCAATTTGCCACCTTTCAATATCTTTTCTCTAATTTTTCCAGTATTATACTTCTTTTAAGTTAGGTTTAATACCTTTGCACCGTTTTTAAAAAGTGTAAAAAAATAGTATGAACAACATAATTTATTTAATCCCTGCTATGGGAGTAATTGCCATCATTGTAATGATGATTAAAAGTGCTTGGGTATCTAAACAGGATGCGGGCGATGTAAAAATGCAAGAGCTTGCCAAATACATTGCAGATGGATCGATGGCATTTTTAAAAGCAGAATGGAAAGTGCTTTCTTATTTTGCAGTAATTACCGCTTTATTACTTGCATACTCTGGTACATTAGTAGAAGATTCTAGTCCAATTATAGCCATTTCGTTTATTATTGGTGCAGTGCTATCCGCATTTGCAGGCTATTTAGGAATGAACATAGCCACCAAAGCCAATGTTAGAACCACCCAAGCGGCTCGTACGAGTTTGCAGCAGGCATTAAAAGTATCTTTTAATGGAGGCGCGGTTATGGGGCTAGGTGTGGCAGGACTTGCCATTATAGGCATGGGAAGTATTTTTATAGTGCTGCTATACATATTTGTACCCGAAGGAGTTGCCGCCACTGGAGTAGAAATGAAAACAGCCATTGAAGTACTTGCAGGATTTTCATTAGGAGCCGAATCTATTGCTCTTTTTGCTCGTGTTGGCGGAGGTATTTATACCAAAGCCGCTGATGTAGGAGCAGACCTTGTAGGTAAAATAGAAGCAGGCATTCCTGAAGATGATATTCGTAACCCAGCAACTATTGCTGATAATGTAGGCGATAATGTAGGTGATGTTGCTGGCATGGGAGCCGATTTGTTTGGATCTTATGTAGCCACTATTTTGGCCACCATGGTATTAGGTCAAGAAATAACTTCGAACGATGCATTTGGCGGAATGGCACCCATGCTGTTACCAATGCTAATTGCTGGAGTTGGAATTATTGCTTCTATCATCGGAATGATGTTAGTAAAAATATCTAGTGAAAATGGATCCGTACAAAAAGCATTAAACATAGGCAACTGGGCTTCTATCGTACTCGTGGTTGCAGCTTCTTATCCCTTAGTAATGTATTTACTACCACAAAATTTATCTATTAGAGGTTATGAATTTACCAGCTTAGATGTATTTTGGGCCATTGTAGTAGGGTCAATTGTGGGTGCTCTTATGAGTATCATTACTGAATATTACACCGCAATGGGAAAAAAACCTGTTAACTCAATTGTACAGCAATCGGCTACAGGCCATGCTACCAACATTATTGGTGGACTTGCGGTAGGAATGGAATCAACCGTATTACCCATATTAGTATTGGCAACAGGAATTTATACTTCTCATTATTTTGCAGGCCTTTATGGTGTAGCCATAGCCGCTGCCGGGATGATGGCTACAACTGCTATGCAATTAGCCATTGATGCTTTCGGGCCAATTGCTGATAATGCAGGGGGTATTGCAGAAATGAGTCAACTACCAAAAGAAGTACGTGGCCGCACCGATGTGTTAGATGCAGTTGGCAATACAACCGCTGCTTCAGGTAAAGGATTTGCCATTGCTTCAGCAGCACTTACAGCATTAGCATTATTTGCAGCATTTGTAGGAGTAGCAGGTATAGATAGTATTGATATTTATAAAGCCGATGTACTCGCAGGCTTATTTGTGGGAGCAATGATCCCTTACATATTCTCATCTCTCGCCATTGC
This sequence comes from uncultured Roseivirgaceae bacterium, assembly GCA_964524405.1. GTDB lineage: Bacteria > Bacteroidota > Bacteroidia > Cytophagales > Cyclobacteriaceae > JAKISE01. Next base: position 1,033 of record CAZGDC010000117.1, on the reverse strand, counting down.
TGCTGTTGGCAGAGCTGCGATGGAAATGGTAAAAGAGGTGAGGCGACAGTTTAAAGAGATTCCTGGTATTATGGAGTACAAAGCCAAGCCTGAGTACGATAAATGCGTAGATATTTCTACCAAAGCATCGCTTAGAGAAATGGTTCTTCCAGGATTAATCGCACTTCTTTCACCTATTATTGTTGGGTTTTCTTTTGGGCCAGAAGTATTAGGAGGATTTTTAGCAGGCATTACCGTATCTGGTGTATTAATGGGAATCTTTATGAACAACGCAGGTGGTGCTTGGGATAACGCTAAGAAATCATTTGAAACTGGCGTAATGGTAGATGGAAAAATGGAATATAAAGGTTCTGCTCCTCACGAAGCTTCAGTAACTGGAGATACCGTTGGCGATCCATTTAAAGACACCTCTGGCCCATCGATGAATATTTTAATTAAATTAACTTCGATTGTTGCTTTAATTATTGCTCCTCATATTTCAGTAAAATCACATAATGCCCACTCAGAAGTTACTAAGCCTGCAACAGAAATTTTGGTTGATGCTAACTTAAATGAAGTAGCAGAAAACAATTAGTTTAAAAAAAATACTATTTTTAAGGGCTTCTAATTAGAAGCCCTTTTTTTTATTTAAAAATTACATTATGAAACTATCAAAAATCACGTTACTCTTTATTTTTACTATCTCTATTTCCACTTCTTATGCGCAGTCCATTGTAGGTAAATGGAAAACCATTGATGATGAAACAGGCAAAGAAAAATCCATCGTAGAAATTTACATGAAAGACGGAAAAGCTTATGGTAAAATAATTAAACTTTTTCGTGCCCCTGGGGAGAAACAAGACCCCATTTGCGATAAATGTACAGATTACCGAAAGGATAAAAAAATAATTGGACTGGGTATTATTACCGATATGGTAAAAGATGGAAACGAATGGGAAGATGGGGAAATTCTTGACCCCGAAGATGGGAAAATATATGATTGCAAACTTTGGGTTGAAGACGGAACCTTACAAGTACGAGGATATATTGCCTT
>CAZGDC010000116.1:0-7804 GCA_964524405.1 uncultured Roseivirgaceae bacterium | reverse complement strand
AACCAAATGGGCTATCGCCCTGCGATTAAAATGGATACCCAATGGCAAAGTGAAATACAATGGGCTCGGTTCGCCTTCTATTGTTAAAGGGAGCATCGTAAAAACCTTTATTTAAAATAAACCTACTACCAAGAGGTCTGGCAGGGTCCACTAATTTCATTGCGGCATCAAATCGTATCAATAAAAAAGAAAAATCGAAACGAAGTCCAAAACCACCACCAAGTGCCATCTGCCTTAAAAAAGTATCGAACGTAAATTGGGAGCCTTGCCGTGTGGGTTCTTCCTTGAGTGTCCAAATGTTACCCGCATCTAAAAATGCAGCGCCTTGTAAAAGCCCTATTATTTTTTGACGATATTCGAAGCTTGTTTCAATTAAAATTTCTCCTTGTTGCTCAAATTGATACGATACCTGCCCATCCTCACCAATATGATTATAAGCGCCAGGCCCTAGTCGCCTAGGCGACCAAGCACGGTTACTGGTACCTCCCCCTCCAAAAAAGTATTTTTCATAAGGTAATACACTATTTTCTCCGTAAGGAAAAGCAGCTCCAATTTTCATTTTATAAGCAAGCTTCCCTTTTTTTGATTTTGGTGTTATTTTTCTATAATCTATTTGCGCTCTAACGAAGGAGTAGAGCTGGAGTGTATCATTATTTATAATTTTGGTTGTGGTTAATAGATTATTAAAAGTGCCGCCTGGTTCAATAGAACCACCAAAGTAGCGCCCAATCCCTCCTCCTTGCCCATAATAATTATTAATGGAAGTATATGTTAAACTAAAACTGGAAACAAAAGCATCTTCAAATGAATTGATAAGGTTATTCCCTAAACTATCCAGTTCTATTAATCGATCTAAATATTCATCGGTAATAAAGGGGGTTCGCACTAAGTTTATATCAATAAGTTTAAATATAAATTTCTTTTTTTTAGTTATTCTCCAAGAATAGGCATTGGTTACATTTAAAATTGTTCTCTTAAATTCAGGTCTGCTATTATAGGTAACACCAAATTTAATTTGTGTTTTGGGGTCGTGCAGCCTCAAACGGATTTTAAAATCATCGCTTAGTGGTAAAAAAAATTGAGGAAAAGTTAAACTAACATTAGCTCCTGATTCAATGTTAGAGTAAAGATTATCTTGATCAGACGCTGAAGCAACTCCTTCTACACCAATTCTTCCATCAATTTCAAAAACGCCTAATTTCTTAAAAATATTTCTTTGTTTTATCGAAGCACTTATAAAAGGGCCTGGCAATCCATAGCTTGAGATGCTCAGTCCTGTTTCAGACGAAAACTGATACTTTGGTAGCGAATTTGTAAAAATATTGGCAATAAACTGACCTCCGGTTGTATCGTAAGATATGTTTACAAATTTAAAAATACCCATATTGGCCAGTTCGCTTTGGGTGTTAAGTGCATGCTCTTTGCTATATAAATCTCCAGGTTTAAAAAAAATTCTTCGATTAAGTACTTTTTTAGAATAGTTTGGCTCAAAATATCGGTAGGTAATTCCTTTATAAGAGGCGTTGATACGCTCAGATTTAGTGCTGTTTTCTAAGGAGGCATCTGTGGTAAAAATAATAGAATCGACCATGTAAAATGTATGATTTTGCTGATGTGCTGGATTTAATATTTTTAAATTAACAGCTACTTTATGGTCTCCTAACGTGGTATCTACTTGGTACTGAATGTATTGTTTTGAAAAGTGAAAGTATCCATTATTTTTTAAATATTTCCCGATAGAATTTCTTTCTTCTACAAGCTTATTTTGTTCGTATGGGTCACCTTTAATCAGCTCTTTTGAAGGCCTATTTCTTACGAGAGAATCTATTCGTTTATCAGCTATTGATAGATAGATTGTATCTATTAAATAGGGGGTTTTTGTGTTAAGTTCATACGTAACATAGGCTCTATTTAAAAGATAGTTAATTTGAAAATTAGAGGTGCCATTAAACCACCCTTTTGAAAATAAATAAGCATTTATATTGGCGATGGTTTTTTCAGTTTCTGAGCTATCAAGGTACACCAAGGGCTCGCCCCAACGCATAAATAAATTACCTTCTTCTAAATTTTCATTTTGTTTGTTAATTTTAGTAGCTTGTTTGGTTCTAAGGTTTTTAATTCTGTTTTGATTTTGGGAACTCTTTGTGATTTTTCGCTCAAATTTTACATTTATTTTTTCTTTTTTACGCTCATATTTTGTAGAATCAAAATGCGTTAACCCATAATTATAAATAGCAGCATAATAAAAAATGGGCAAACCAAGTAACCTTCTATTCTTACGTTGGGTAAGTTGCTTGTTTAATTCTTCTTTATTAACTGTTTTGGGTGCATTTACTTTTTGCTTATAAAGAACATATTTGCCTTCTTTGATGTGTTTTGTAGTAACACAACCATTAAAAGCAATAGAAACTGAGATTAACGCTAAAAATTTATAAATTTTCAAATTCTTCTGTATAGAACTATCAACATGTTATCAAAAGCCAAAATTAAATATATTAAATCGTTACAGCTAAAAAAATAGAGAATGAATAATCCGAGTTAATTACCTCAAGTAATGTTTCGTTTGAGATGGCTAATGAAAAAACTTGGTTTTGACAGGCACAGATATTTATGCCTTTGATGAAACAGTAAAAAAGAAATTGTATTCTAATTTATTTATCAAGCATTTTGATTTCAAATTGGTATAAATACATACCTTTGCACCCCATAAGTTGATAAGCCCTACTATACGTTCAATACTCCTCTTATGATTCCCAAAAAATCTACTAAATATATATTTGTAACAGGTGGTGTTACGTCTTCGTTAGGCAAAGGCATTATTGCAGCCTCGCTTGCGAAGCTCTTGCAAACGAGAGGATTTTCGGTTACCATCCAAAAATTTGACCCCTATATTAATATTGATCCTGGCACGCTAAACCCTTATGAGCATGGCGAATGTTATGTTACGGACGATGGCGCAGAAACAGATTTAGATTTAGGCCATTACGAACGGTTTTTAAATGTACCTACCTCGCAAGATAATAATGTAACTACAGGTCGTGTTTATCATAATGTAATTACCAAAGAAAGACGTGGGGACTATTTAGGAAAAACCGTACAAGTTATTCCTCATATAACGGATGAGCTCAAACGAAATTTCTTTAAGCTAGGAGAAACCGGAAAATATGACATCGTAATTACCGAAATTGGTGGTTGTGTAGGCGATATAGAATCATTGCCTTTTATTGAGGCCGTTAGGCAGGCTAAATTGGAGCTAGGCTCCCACGATTTTGTATCTATACATTTAACATTAATACCTTACTTGGCGGCAGCCAAAGAGTTAAAAACCAAGCCTACTCAACACTCGGTAAAACAATTGCAAGAAGCGGGCATTCAAACAGATATATTGGTAGGAAGAACAGAAAAACCACTACCATCCGAGATTAGAAAAAAAATAGCCCTCTTTTGTAATGTGCAATTAAACGATGTAATTGAGGCAATGGATGCTGAAACTATTTACGATGTGCCCATATTAATGCGTAAAGAAAAATTAGCTGAGCGTGTATTAACAAAACTGAAGCTTCCAAAATCGGAGCCCGATTTAGAGGAGTGGAAACGCTTTTTAGGTCGATTAAAAAACCCTACGGAAGATGTTACCGTAGGCCTTGTAGGCAAATATGTTGAATTGCAAGATGCCTATAAATCTATTGTAGAATCATTTGTGCATGCAGGGGCAGAAAATGAATGCAAAGTGCATTTAAAATGGATTTCTTCCGAAATTATCACTTCAAAGAATGCTGCCGAACAACTACAAGAGCTAGATGGTGTATTAGTTGCTCCTGGGTTTGGCGAACGAGGGGTTGAGGGAAAAATAGAGGCGATTCGCTTTGTAAGAGAAAATAAAATACCTTTTTTTGGTATTTGCTTAGGGATGCAATGTGCTGTAACTGAGTTTGCTCGAAACGTGCTAGGGCACAAAAAAGCAGCCTCGACAGAAATAAATAGTAATACGCCCTACCCTATAATCGACCTAATGGAAGAGCAGAAAAAAATTACGAACATGGGTGGCACAATGCGGTTAGGTGCTTATCCTTGCACTCTAAAAAAAGGAAGCAAAGCTTTTGCCGCTTATGGAAAACAACAAATTAACGAACGGCATAGGCATCGTTACGAATTTAATAATGCTTATTTGAATGAAATAGAAAAAGCTGGCTTAATTGCAAGTGGCATAAACCCTGATACCAATTTGGTTGAAATTATTGAATTAGAAAATCATCCTTGGTTTGTAGGCACACAATACCACCCTGAGCTAAAAAGTACGGTTCAAAACCCGCATCCTTTATTTGTTCATTTTGTAAAGGCTGCCATCGCATATAAAAAATCAAAAACACAGTAAATAAATTAAGTAAATTTAATAATGGATAAAAATCAAGCAACTGGCTTATTACTGATAAGCCTTATGGTAATGGTTTACTTTTATTTTTATGGAGGACCACCAGCATTAGTGGAACAACCCATACAAACCACCGAAATGGTTACAGAAGAGCCAAATGCACAATTAAATGCAGTTACTACGCTACCAGATTCTGTTCAACAACTCTTAAACCAACAACAATATGGGGAGTTTGCTGCATCTGCAAAAGGCACTTCTAGGTTAATAACTATTGAAAACAACGACTTACGATTGGTTTTTAATACCAAAGGAGGCATAATTGAAGAAGTTGAACTAAAAGAGTATAAAACATACACGAGAGAACCATTAATTTTATTAGATGCCAATAGCCATGCCCAACAATTAATTGCAAAACAACAGGGGAAAGAAATAAACCTGTATGATTTATACTATACGGCCGAGCAAAAAGAAAAAAATGACACCCTCCAAATTACGTTTACCATTACCAACGAGCAAGGAGGAACTATTAAACAACACTATTTTATTCCGAAAATAAGTGGGTTTAAAATTGACTATAAAGTGGAAACGAATGGCATGCAAAACATTCTTTCTAATGGACTCACTTTAAATTGGAGAAGCGAACTAAAAGCAACAGAAAAAGACGTAGTAACCTCTCGTGCAAAATCTACCATTACTTGGTACCAACAAGATGGCAGTTATGATGAACTGAGCGAAAGAAGCACCGACACCGAAAATGAGCAGGTAAGCAATTTAAGTTGGATGGCCTTTAAGCAACATTTTTTTACGGCCTCTATTATAGCCCCAAATGGATTTTCGACTGGAAACCTAACCTTAGAAACAGACGAAAGCAGATTAGATGTTGACAAAACCGCCTCCGCTTCTTTAACTATTTCTGCTCCCTCATTAGCCAATGGCAATTTAGAGCTCTCATATTATTATGGGCCTAATAATCATCAAATAATGAAAACGATTGCCCCTGGATTTCATAAAAATGTGTATTTGGGCATTGCAGGTATTAACCTCATTAATAAATGGGTGGTTGTTCCTATTTTTAACTGGTTAGATAATTACATTGCTAGCTACGGACTCATCATTTTTATTCTCGTATTAATTATCAAATTAGCCTTGTCTCCGCTTTCTTACAAATCGTATTTATCGATGGCCAAAATGAAAGTGCTAAAGCCAGAACTAGATGAAATTAAAGCAAAACTAGGGGGCGATCAGCAAAAGTTTCAGCAAGAACAAATGAAACTCTACCAGCAAGTGGGTGTAAACCCATTAAGTGGTTGTATGCCCATGTTGCTACAAATGCCTATTTTGTATGCCATGTTTAGCTTTTTCCCAAGCTCTATCGAGTTACGTCAAGAACCCTTTTTATGGGCCGATGATTTATCTACCTATGACTCTATAATGACTTTGCCATTTGAAATTCCACTTTATGGCAGTCATGTAAGTTTGTTTGTAATTTTAATGACCATCTCCACCTTACTTTATACCTGGAGCAATAACCAAATGACCTCAGTAGAAGGCCCTATGAAAAGCATTGGGTATATGATGCCCGTTATTTTTATGTTTGTGCTCAACAGTTTTCCTGCGGCATTAAGTTATTATTATTTCTTATCAACACTTATGACATTTGGGCAGCAAGCACTTATTAAGCAGTATATAGATGAAGATAAAATTTTAGCTATTTTGCATGAAAATCGCAAATCTGGGAGTAAGAAAAAATCTAAATTTATGACAAAGCTCGAAGAAGCCATGAAAGCAAGCGAAGAAGCTAAAAAAGAGAAGAAAAAGAAATGATATATTGATTAGATAATTCGTTTAATTGGTAATTATTAATTGATAATTGATAATTGGGATTTGTTAATTCAAATTTCAATTATTCTCATATCTTTGCGCATGCTTCAATTCTAATTTTTGGATATATGAACCCAATTGAATAGACTTGATTTTTTATAGTAATCAGATAAGGCAACACGTTTTTTTATGGGAAAAGTAATTGCAATAGCAAATCAAAAAGGTGGAGTTGGAAAAACAACCACCGCAATAAATCTTGCTGCAAGTTTAGCTGCGCTAGAGTATAAAACATTAATTGTAGATGCAGATCCTCAAGCAAATAGTGCTTCTGGCGTGGGCATAGATCCAAAATCTATTGAAATTAGTATTTATGAATGCATGGTAGATGGCGCACCTATTGAAGAAGCAATTCTTGAAACCAAAACAGATTACCTACACCTAATCCCCTCTAATATTGATTTGGTGGGTGCAGAAATCGAGATGATTGACCTTGAAAATAGGGAAGGAAAAATGAAAACAGCCCTCGCTCCTATTATAGATAATTATGATTTCATTATCATTGATTGCTCTCCTTCTTTAGGCTTAATTACCATTAATGCGATGACGGCCGCAGACACCTTACTCATCCCCGTGCAATGCGAGTACTTTGCATTAGAAGGATTAGGCAAACTACTAAACACCATTAAAATAATTCAATCTCGCTTAAACCCAGCGTTAACCATCGAAGGTATTTTATTAACAATGTATGATACGCGTTTGCGATTATCGAACCAAGTGGTAGAAGAAGTACGTACTCATTTTCAAGATATAGTATTCGATACCATCATTCCTCGCAATATTAAATTATCCGAATCGCCTAGTTTTGGGGTGCCTGTTTTAGAACACGATGCTGATAGCAAAGGTGCTATTAGTTATTTAAACCTTGCCAAAGAAATTATAGAAAATAACGAAGCATGAGTGCTAAACAAAAAAATGCATTAGGAAGAGGCTTAGGAGCTCTGCTCAATGATTCTCCAGTCAATCAGCCTAAGATGCCTAGAAAGGCAAGCGTTTCTGCAAGTAGCAGCATAAATGATATTTTGTTAGATAATATAGAGGTTAACCCTTACCAACCACGTACACATTTTGACGAGGTGGCATTGAATGAGTTAAAGGATTCTATTAAAACACAAGGCATCATTCAGCCCATTACGGTACGTAAATTAGCAACCGATTCTTATCAACTTATTTCGGGCGAAAGGCGGCTTCAAGCTTCTAAACTAGCTGGATTAACAACCATTCCTGCCTACATTAGAAAAGCCAACGACCAGCAAATGCTGGAAATGGCATTGATTGAAAACATTCAACGCGAAAACCTTAACTCCATTGAAGTTGCGTTAAGCTACCAACAGCTTATTACAGAGTGTGGGTTAAAACAAGAAGAATTAGGTGATCGAGTAGGTAAAAAACGAAGCACCGTTACCAATTACTTGAGATTATTAAAATTGCCCCCTAATGTACAAACAGGCATTAGAGATGGAACAATTTCGATGGGGCACGCAAGGGCACTTATTGGGCTTGAAAATATAGAAACCATCCTTAATGTGTTTAAAAAAATAACAGAACAAGGCT
>CAZGDC010000115.1:0-7859 GCA_964524405.1 uncultured Roseivirgaceae bacterium | reverse complement strand
AATGGCTCAGTTGAAGATGGAGGGTGTAATTTTAAAATTAAACCAAACAGTTTAAACCTCCTCTTTCCGCCAAGTGAAATTTATAGTTTAATATAGAAATGGAAAGCCCTCGCATAAAGCTATACACATTGCCAAGTCGCTCAAAAGCCAACCGCACGAGCCAAAACTTGTCAAAGAGTATGCCTTTGCCAACGCTATCAGCAGAACGGAAAAGAACCAAACGGTGGGTAACAATGGCTAAAAAACATAGGGGTTTTGGTGGTAAATTGGAAGTTCAGAGCTTCGATTGAAAACCGCCAAACCAAAATTTTGATAACGAAAAAAGAAAATTAATTATAAAAATATTTGGCTTGGCTAAGAAATCGTTTTGGTAAAGACAGGAGACTCTTCGGAAAAAAACCTGAGAATGATATTATACCACATTAATTCAATGCTTTCCAAATTACATCTTTCAACTCTACCAATCCTTGGTTTGCTAAAGAAGAAATAAAAACATGCGGAATTCCTTTGGGGAGAGTGGGGGCTATTTCGGCTATTAATTCATCATCCAACATATCCGATTTTGTAATGGCAAGCAGCCTTTTTTTATCTAGTAACTCAGGATTATGTTTTTTTAACTCGTTTAAGAGAATATCATACGCTTTAGAAATATCATCTGCATCGGCTGCCACCATAAATAGCAATATGCTATTTCGTTCGATATGGCGTAAAAATCTTAGCCCCAGCCCTTTGCCTTCAGAGGCTCCTTTTATTATGCCTGGTATATCAGCCATTACAAAAGATTGATTATTTCTGTAAGCTACTACCCCTAAATTAGGAACAAGGGTTGTAAATTCGTAATTAGCAATTTCTGGCTTGGCCTCTGAAACTACTGATAGCAGGGTAGATTTACCTGCATTGGGGAAGCCTACAAGCCCAACATCGGCTAGCAGTTTTAACTCTAACACAAACCAATCTTCGGTGCCTGCTTCGCCAGGCTGGGAATGCCTTGGGGTTTGGTTAGTGGCGGTTTTAAAGTTTTCGTTTCCTAATCCACCACGACCACCTTGAGCCAATATTTTTTCTTCTCCCTCTTCGGTAATTTCAAAAACTATTTCTTTGGTTTCATCGTTTTTGGCAATAGTACCAAGGGGTACTTCTAAAACAATATCTTCTCCTTGTGCACCAGATCTGAGCCCGCCTTCGCCTCGTCCTCCTGGTTTTGCAATTACATGTTTTCTGTATCTTAAATGCAGTAGAGTCCACATATTGGAGGTGCCACGTAAAATTATATGTCCTCCGCGCCCTCCATTGCCTCCATCGGGCCCTCCTTTGGGCACATGTTTTTCTCGTCTAAATGATACGACTCCGGCCCCACCTGCACCTGAGCGAGCACAAATTTTTACATGGTCTATAAAGTTTGAACCAGCCATTTTTATAAATTATAAATGAGTATCTACGATTTTAAATAGGTTTTCTGATATTTCTTCTATGGAGCCCACTCCCACAACAGTATTTAATTTGTTTTGTGCTTTATAATAATTAGCTACTGGTGTGGTTTCATTATTATATACGTTTATTCGATTTTTTATTTTTTCTTCATTTTGGTCATCTACTCGCCCTGAGGTTTTGCCCCTATTTAGCAACCGTTTCATTAATTCTTCTTCAGCTACCTCAAGTGCAAGCATCGTGTTAATTTGCGTATGATTTTTTTTCATGAGGGCATCAAGTGCTTTGGCTTGTGCAATTGTTCTTGGAAAACCATCAAAAATAAAACCATTGGTGTTGCTAGTGGCATTAATTTTATTCTCTAGCATGCCAATTACAATTTCATCTGGCACAAGGTTCCCCTCGTCCATAAATTTTTGTGCAGTTTTGCCCAGTTCCGTTCCTTCTCCAATGTGTTTTCTAAATAAATCACCGGTAGAAATGTGGATAAGGTTATACTTATTAATGAGATTTTCACTCTGGGTTCCTTTGCCAGCTCCTGGAGAACCAAATAGTATTAAATTTAACATTTGCCTGTCTTAAAAAAATAAAAAATAAAAATAAAACTACGAATTTAATTGATAAATGGCTTTTGTATTTCTTCCAAATCCGTCATAATCAAGTCCGTAACCTACCACAAATTTATTAGGTATTTCAAATCCTACATATTTAACATTAACCGTATTCTTTAATGCTTCAGGTTTTATTAATAAAGAAACAACCTCAACGCTTTTTACGCCTCTATCTTTAAATTGCTCAAGAATGTTTTTCATTGTAAAGCCAGTATCAACAATGTCTTCTATAATAATAACATCTCTATTAAATACATTTTCGTTTAAGCCAATTAATTCACGCACATTACCTGTGCTATTCATTTCGCTATACGATGATAATTTCATAAATGAAATTTCGCAGTTGAGTTTCAGCTCTTTAAACAAGTCGGATGCAAACATAAATGACCCATTAAGAATGGCGATAAAAAGTGGCGTTGATTCCTTATAATCCTTATTTAGAGTAGAAGCTAACCCCCTAATTTTTTTTTGAATTTCGTCTTCATTTATATAAGAAACGAAATTTTTGTCTTTAATTTTCATTCACTTTTTTGAATGTGGAGTGCAAATCTAAAATATAATGCCTACTTCGGATATAAAATTTGCGTAAATAACCAACTCATTTTTTTATTATGCTACTGGCAAGCATTTTTAATAGCTCAACTAATCGTATAATATCGAAAATATTAGCCGTTTCTTTAGCTGAATGTGGGTTATTAACAGGAACCCCAATAAAGCACCAGTCGATGGGTAATGCCGAGCGTTGTATCTCCGAGCCATCACTACCTCCACTACTTTCTACTTCTTTTTGATAAATAATCGAACGGTCGTCTAAAAAGGAAGTGATTCTATCTATAAATAATTTTCTCGGGATGTAGGCATCTCTTAAAGAAACCACAGGCCCATGTCCTAAATAAATACCTTCGGTAACCCAAGTTACATCAACAATTATGCTTTTTAAAATATTGTATGTGTTATAAAGGTATTGCGCCAAAAAGGCAGCACTTCCTCCTCCATGTTCTTCATAGGTTGAAAAAACCAAAACGCCATTTTCAAGTTCTTTAGCTAATTCTAGTAAGGCAAAAATGCCCAATCTATTATCAAGGTAAGGAGATGAGATGTATTCTTCCGATTGTTTAAAATTTGGTTTGTACACAAGTGGTGTGCCTCTTTGAATCGTCCGTTTGAAATTATGATATGCATTGCCATTATTTTCAATTATTAGCTCACACTCTATTTCTCCTAACGAGTCTTTTCCTACTAATTTATCTCTATTTATAGCATCTGGGCTGCCAATTGTTATTAATTGATTTTCATATCTACTGGTAAAGCCAACCGTATCTATATGGGCATAATAAGCAACCGTAGGGTTGCCAAAAACCAACATTAAATTATCTTGAAAACCAGCTCCATGTATCATTTTAGGAGTCACTTTCCATCTATCTGAACGTTTAATGACAAAATTTAGCAAAAATTCTGTCATTAAACGTTCGTCTCCTGAAGTAGCATTAATATTGCACAAGTTTTCTAATAACTTAAAATCCATTTAGCAAAAGTAGCAAACCGTTTTAAAAAGGAATTAAATTTATTTCTAAAAATCTAAACCAATCGTTTTGGATGGCAGGTTTAATTGAATTAAATTGCGTAGTCAATTTTATTAACATCATTATCTATTTTTATTAACCAAGTGTGACGACTATCAATCTAAGCCAAAATAACTCTATTGCCAATGTATATTTGGCCGCATTACGAGACAAATCTGTTCAACAAGATCGATTAAAATTTAGAATAAACCTGAAGCGGCTAGGTCAAATTATGGGGTATGAAATTTCCAAAAAATTTGATTATAAAGGGCATGCTCTTGAAACGCCTTTGGCTAGTGCCCAAGTAAGTTTATTAGTAGAGCAACCTGTTATTATTGCTATTATGCGAGCTGCTCTTCCATTTTACGATGGTGTGCTTTCTGTTTTTGATGAAGCTGATTCAGGTTTTGTAGGGGCTTACCGAACAACCGATTTTAACACGTCTAAAAGTATTAGAACTGAATATATTGCCACAGGTAATTTAGAAGGAAAAATAGTGGTTTTAGTTGACCCAATGTTAGCCACAGGCAAATCGATGTTAGATGCCATTCATAAACTGGAAGCTGGCTATGGTAAGCCTAAAAAATGGATAATCCTATCGGTAATTGCAGCACCAGAAGGCGTAGCCTATTTAGAGCAAAATGTAAGTGATAATGTAGAGCTTTGGTGTGGCGTTATTGATGAAGAATTAAATGATAAATTTTATATTGTTCCTGGATTAGGAGATGCAGGAGATTTGGCGTTTGGAGAAAAAATATAATATATGCTAGAAGATATAGGCTTATTAATTCTAGGACTTTTTGTTCTAATTATCGGAGGAGACTTTCTGGTAAGAGGGGCATCGAGCATAGCATTGCGAGCGCATATTTCTCCTCTAGTGGTTGGGCTAACGATTGTTGCTTTTGGCACTTCTGCGCCAGAATTATTAATAAGCATTAATGCGGCTTTAAGCGGCAGCCCAGATTTAGCTATGGGCAATGTAATTGGCTCTAATATTTGTAACCTAGCACTCGTACTTGGGATTACGGTGCTAATTGGGCCTGTAAAAGTAAATGCAGATAGTATTAAAATTGATTGGCCAGTTGCAATGATAAGTGCTCTTCTTTTATTTTGGTGGGCAAGAGATGGTGAATTGGGGATTAGTGAAGGGTTATTTTTTATTTTCTTTTTATTAAGTTATACCATTTATATTATTAGAAAATCGAGGATTGAAAATAAAGCGGCTATTGCAATGCAAGATGAGGTAGAAATGCCTGATAGTGCCTCTTCAAGCTGGTCGAAAGACTTGCTATTTTTAGCGATAGGTGGCGCAGGGCTTTATTTTGGATCAGATTGGTTTGTGGGAGGTGCAAAATCATTGGCTACTTTTTTAGGGGTAAGCCAAAGGGTAATAGGTATTACAGTACTGGCACTAGGTACTAGTTTGCCCGAACTAGTAACAGCCATTGTTGCTTCATTTAAACGCGAAACCGATTTAGCTTTAGGTAATTTAATGGGATCTAATATTTTTAACATTCTTTCCATTTTAGGCATTACAAGCCTAATTCAACCAATAGCAATTAATAAAATATTATTATCGGTAGATATGTTTTGGATGCTCGGAATTACCTTAATTATTTTCCCGATGATGCTTATCAATCGAAAATTGGGAAAAGTGGAAGGCGTTATATTGCTTAGTATTTACGTTTATTATACCTATACGGTAATCTCATAATTTATTAGGCATGGAAGAAGTGATGGTTTATATAACCATATATTTATTATGCACGATTAAAATTATAGCAGGTCCAATTATGGGATATGCGGCAGGGTTTCCTCCACTGGTATCTACACTGCTTACCATTGCAGGTATGATGACAACCATCTTTGTTTTTAGCTTATTTGGAGTGCAATTAAGGCATACGGCATTTATTCGCTTTTTTAAATTAAAAAAAGTGTTTTCGCCACAGAGTAGAAGGTTTGTTACAATTTGGAAAAGGTACGGTTTAATAGGTATTTCTTTTTTAACACCTATATTATTATCTCCGCCTGGAGGAGCTATTTTGGCAGTTGCTTTTGGTGGTTCTAGAAAAAAAATACTGCTTTATATGTTTATGTTTGGCACGATTTGGTCGTTTATTCTTACGTACGGTTTTTATTACTCTAGCGATGAGGTAAGAGAAATTATGGGATTTCGTAAATAATTAGAAAATCAACTAGAAAAATTAATCTTGATCTGGTAAAATATCAATTTCTTGAATTAATACGCGTTTAGAAATTTTCTTCCCTGTTTTAGTAGCCGCCAATCCCCCTAAGGCTGTTTCTTTATAACGCGTTTCCATGCTTTCTGCCACTTCAGCCATGGCTTCCACACATTCATCTGCGGGAATAACAGCATCTAATCCTGCTAAGGCAATTTGAGCAGAGCTATTGGCAATAGCTGCGGCACTTGCGTTACGCACAACACAAGGTATTTCTACTAAGCCTGCAACAGGGTCGCAAACTAAGCCCAGCATACATTGTATGGTAATACCAACAGCATTAAAAACTTGGTCATTATCGCCTTCAAGGCAATAAACGATAGCGCCAGCCGCCATGGCAGCTGCACTGCCTGTTTCGGCTTGGCAGCCACCTACAGCCCCTGCTAAACTAGAGGTATGTTCGATTATAAGTGCAATGCCTGCGGCTACCAACATGCCATCATACACTTCCTTATTGGTAAGTTTATGTAATTCTTGCAAGGTGTATAGCACTCCTGGAATAATGCCTGAGGCCCCTGCCGTTGGGGCTGCCACTACACGCCCCATACAAGAATTTACTTCTTTGGCACTAAGCGCACGAGCTATTAAATTTTGAAACTCTTTTGAAAGAACAGGCTTGTGGTAATTATACACTTTTTTGGCCCCATTATTTATCATTCCAGAATTGGAGGTCATATCCTGAGTAAAGCCAGTGTCAACGGCTTCTTTCATAACAGTATATGCTTTTTCTATGCCTTCGTAAATATCTTTTTTAGAAGTTCCCTTTTGTTCCGTTTCATACTCAATTACTGATTCAGCTAATGAGATATTGTTTTTGGTACAATAGGCAGCCCAGCCTTTAAAGGTTTCGAATAAATAGGACATAAGATATAATTATAATTTCAGTGCAAAGTTGATCTTTTTCAACACCATTTCCACAGAAATACCTTGCATACATGCAAAATCGCCACGGTAGCAAGGTTTACTTCCAAAAACGGAACAAGGGCGGCATTCAAGTTCTTCGATGGGGATTTCTACTTTGTACGTTTCATTTCCATTAAGGGGCCCAAACCCTGCCAAAGAATGAGTTGCACCCCAAATAGAAACTACTTTTATGCCTACTAATGAGCCCAAGTGCATATTAAATGAATCCATTGAAACCAAAAGGTTGAGTTTTTTTACTAAGGCAATTTCTTTTGCTAAATTAAATTTACCTACGAGTGAGTGCACGTTATCAAATGGCAAGGCTAGTTTGTCTAATGCTTCTTTTTCATTAGCTCCTCCTCCTAATAATAAAACTTCGCAGGGAATTGATTTGCTTAATTGCGTTATTAATTCTTTTACCTTATCTAGGGGCCATTCTTTTTGCTGATGTTTAGAAAATGGAGCAATACCAATCCATGGTAATGATTTATTTAATACCAAATCAGGAAGTTGACTCGTTGTATAAATGGCTGCTTCAAGTGTTAAATTAATAGAAATGCCGGCTTGTTTAAAAACCACCGCATACCTATCAGTAGTATGTGGGAGTTGGATTAATTGCTTGTTTTCCTTTCTAGTTAATGCTTTTTTGCCATTTCGCCCTTTATCAATTTTAAATACAGGCACTCCGTTCCATTTAAAAAAAGCATCTAAAGTCCAAGTTCTCATCACGCTGTGGATGTCTAAAACCACATCCCATTTCTTTATCTTGTTTAGTTCTTTAAATAATTTGTATAGGCCAAATATGCCTTTATAATTATTTAATTCAACACCATAAAACTCAAACCGAGGGAGGTCGTAAAAAAATGGCTCGAATGCTTTGTTAGATACCAGTGTGATGTGTACACTAGGATTTTGCTCCAGCACACTTCTTAGTACGGGTACAGTTAGTGCCACATCGCCCATGGCCGAAAATCTAAAAACAAGGCAGTTCATTGTGTGCTAAAATAAGGACAATTTTTAGCAATTACATTCAGCTTCGGAAGAAGCTATAGATTGAAGGGGCTTACACCTGAAAATAACGTTCGTATATTATCATTTGGCTAAGTTCTAAATTA
>CAZGDC010000114.1:0-7892 GCA_964524405.1 uncultured Roseivirgaceae bacterium | reverse complement strand
TATTGATTATTTTTCACACTCTCATCGTTAAAATAACATAGCATAACCAGTTAGGATAAATGATTTTGCCTCGATATTGAGAAAAATAGTTCAATCTAATTATTACGACATCTCAAAATTAAAATGGTATAAGATATGAGTTACGAATAGGCATGAATAATGCGGAATAAAGAGGCAATATATATAGCGTGTAACTAGTTACATTCTATTATTTTAATAAGGAGGATGTGAAAAAGGAACAACCCTAATGCAATATTTTAATGTTTTTAAATGGTGCTATTCCTTATTCTTAATATAAATAAGCTCGCATAAAATACTGATAGCTATTTCTTTAGGCGTTTTGCTGGCAATGGAAAACCCAATAGGGGCATAAATATTATTAAGATGGTTGGTTGACATTCCTTCTTTAATAAATTCACTAAAAAGCACCTCAATTTTTGCTTGGCTTCCCATTAAGCCTAAGTACTTATAATTGCCTTTAAGTAAGCTCCTTAAAATAATTTTATCTGTTTTATAGCCAAACGACATGATAACTACATACGCATTTGCTTTATCTAAAATATAATTAGGTATCGAGCTATACTTTTCTATGTGTTGGGTGGTGGCAAATTGATTATGATACATGGTGTTTAAATTACTTCTATCATCATACACCGTAACGTTAAAGCCAACCTCTTGTGCAAATTTTGATAAAGCCAAACTTACATGCCCACCACCAATAATATGTAATTGAGGAGCAAAATGAATATCTTCAACTAGTTTCCATTGGGTGGGGCTTGTTGTGGTTAATATAAATTTTGATAGTTGTGATTTCCCTTTTATGAGTTCAAACCCATTTTCGGAGTAGGCGATAAGTAGCTCTTCTTTTGTATAGATGGCTTTAATAATGGCTTCGATAGCCTGTAAATTTTCACTCTTTAAATGATAAAAAGCGATGGTTTGCTCTCCTGAGCAAATCATGCCAGATTTATCTTGTGGAATATTATTTTGATGGATTTGCCTTTTTAAAAACGGGAAGAACGGTTTTTTTGCTAGCTCGCTTTTGCACAACTCTACTAATTTATGTTCCATTATTCCACCTCCAATGGAGCCATCTATTATGCCTGAGGTGCTTACCATCATTTTAAAGCCTTGCCGGCCAGGGCTGCTGCCCTTACTTTCGATTACATAGAGTAATACGATGTTTTCCCCAGCTCCTAGCTCTGATTTTATGGTTTGCCAAAACTTCATATTAATTAAACCAATGCATACTTAAAGAATAGTAAACAGCCATTACACCCGAAAACAAGGCACTAATTATAAAGCGTTTATCTAATGCTATTTTATTCTGAATGATATAATTAACCCCTAACGATATTGGAATATTAACCACAAACGACATCGTTCCGATGTAAACCAATGCCCAGCTTATTTGCTCATATTGCCCCATAAATAGTTTAATAAAAAGAATATGCCGCGCTATCCACAAAGGATTAAAATAAAGCATTGCCATGGATGCTCTCAAAAGTTTGGTTGAAAGTTTGTCTGTTTGGCTTACCTTTTTATCAATCCATTTAAAGTAATTAGGTATTTCGAAGGCATATAAAGTAGCTCCAATTATAAGAATGCCTGCTAGCCTAAGCAAGCTAAATTCATCAGATATTAAACCCGCAATGGTATCTCCAGCTGCATAAATTAGGCTTCCTTTTATAATATTGTTTAATTTGTATTCAAATGCCATTCGTTATTCCGTATTCTAAAATTTAAGTTTTGTGTAGATACAGGGCGGAAAAAACCCATAGGTATAGCTATATGTTTTCTCCGTAAATACGGAGTTGCAACATAGTAGATGCAAAATATAATTTCAAATCATCCCAAATTTTAAAACATTTTTTTGCTAATACTTTTAATAAGTATCTGTATTTCATAAACGTACAGTTATTTCTGCTCTAAAAGTGGTGAGTAATGTGAGTGGTACAATGCCATTAACACTTTTTCGTGCGTAAAAGGAGCGTTAAAAGTAGATTTATACTTCGGATTAAATGCTTTTATGGCATTATCAATGGCAAAATATGCGCCAATTCCATACATTAATGGAGGTTCGCCCACTGCTTTCGATTTTAATAGAGCCATATCTGTTCCATTGGTTTCGAGAGGCTTAATGAGTATTTCTTTAGGAACAGAGTAAATATCGGGCACTTTGTAGGTAGAAAGCGAATTGGAAAGCAATCGACCTTCTTCATTATACTTTATTTCTTCCAAGGTCATCCAGCCAATGCCTTGTACGAGCCCACCCTCAATTTGTCCTTGATCAATTGTTGGATTCATCGATTTGCCAAAATCGTGGATGATTTTTACCGAATCAAATTCGTAAGTTCCCCTTACACAATCTAATGTAACCTCGGTTAATGCTAACCCAAACACGTGGTAGGCAAAAGGATGTCCTTTTTCTGTTTCTTTATCAAAATTGATAAGGGGTGTGGCGTAATGTCCATTTTCGGTGAGGCAAACCCGATCAAGAAAAGCCATATCAACCAATTTATTCCAGCTTAAATCAGTTTTTTTTCCACTAATCAGCACCAACTCCTCTTTAAGCTCAATTTCTGATTTATCAACTCCCAAATGTTTAGAGGCACTTTTTTTTAATCGATTTAGCAAGGCATTGCACGCTTTTTCTAATGCTTTTCCATTGAGGTCGGCTGTGGCACTAGCTGCCGTAGGAGAGGTATTAGCAACACGAGTGGTATTTGTTGACTCCAGCTTTACTTTATAAGGATTGATGGAAAAAATAGAGGTTGCAATTTGAAGCATTTTGGTATTTACTCCTTGTCCCATTTCTACCGCACCAGTGCTTACTCCAACACTTCCATCGCTATAAATATGCACCAAAGCACGTGCTTGGTTCATCGGGGTTTTGGTAAATGAAATACCAAAGGTGATGGGCATTAATGCATATCCTTTTTTAAATGCATTATGCATCGCATTAAAATCAGCTATGTTTTTAAGTGTTAACGCTAAATCAAATTGAGTGGTTAAGCTATTCCAAGCCAAGTTGAGGCCTACGCCCTCAGCAATTTGCCCATACGGAAACTCATCTCCATCTTTCAATAAATTTACGCGCTGTATGAGGTGTTTATCAATTTTTAAATCTTGAGCAGCGTGGGCAATAGCTGCTTCTATTACAAACATGCCTTGTGGGCCGCCAAATCCGCGAAAAGCGGTATTAGGAGGCAAATTTGTTTTACAACTATAGGCAGTTGCTTTTACGTTGGGTATATAATAAGCGTTTGTAGCGTGAAATAAAGTACGCTCCATAACTGCTGGTGAAAGGTCAGCCGCAGCTCCAGCATTTTGAAAAAAAGTAACTTCATATCCTACTATTTTTAAATCGCTATTCAAACCAATTTTATAGTTAGCACTGTAGGGGTGGCGTTTACCTGTCATGCGCATATCATCCATTCGGTGCAAAATTACCTTGATTGGGATCTGCAAAATTTGACTACCTAAGGCAGCCATTATTGCCCACGGGGTGGCTTGGTCTTCTTTACCGCCAAACCCACCGCCTAAACGAACCACCTCAATTTCGAGGGTGTGCATGCCCACATTAAGCACCTTGGCTGCGGCACGTTGTACGGCTGTTGGCCCTTGGGTGGAGGAGGAGATTTTTATAGTTCCATTTTCTAAAGGTTGGGCATACGCACCTTGCGTTTCGATGTATAAATGCTCTTGTCCATTAATTTCTGCTTCTCCTTCATAAATATGAGTACATTTTGCCCACACATTATGCGTACTCCCTAACTTAAATATGCGAGGAGGAGATATTAGCTGCCCTTTTTGCTGAGCCACCCTTGGGTCGGTAACTACTTCTTTCTCTTTAATTTTTAGGTTGATAAGCTTGCGTGCTTTAAATCCAATTTGTTCTGTTTTGGCTATAATAAGTGCAATGGGTTGCCCTTGAAAATGCACCTCTTTAGAAGCAAAAAGTTCTTCATCAGGAAAAATTCCTCCAATTTGATTTTCGCCTGGAATATCTTTATAAGTAAGTATTTTAATAATGCCAGGGAGTGCCATTGCATTGGAATAATCAACAGAAATAATAGTGCCGTGCGCTTTGGGCGAGTCGAACACAACACCATATCCGGTACCTTGAATGGTGGGAATGTCATCTACATATACCGACTTACCCGTAACGTGACCTATGGAATCTATATTTTTCATAGCAATGATTTTAGGGTAATTTGAGACGGAAAAAGCAGGATAAAGTGCCCATAAAATAGCTGTCGTAATAAAAGGCGTTTGTAGTTTTCGCTACCCCTAACATCGCTTATAGGCGCAATTTCAGACTGCATTACTTCGTTGGCTTCTTTAATTATGCCTGGGGTTAACTCTTTTCTTTTTAAAAATGCAACGGTTTTATGCAAATAGGCAGGAATGGGACCAACTCCACCAGCCGATAAATGAACTAATTCAATCAAATTATCTATTACTTCTATTTGTATGGCGGTATTAACGCTAGCAATATCTAAGTGAACTCGTTTGCTTACTTTTTCTAAATTAAAGTAAGAAGGTTTACGGGGTATTTTAAACGATATTTCTGCAATAATTTCACTCCGTGTTTTATCTATTTTTTTATACCCTTGGTAGAAATCTTTTAGGTAAATGGTACGTGTTCTATTATCTTCTGCCAATGTAATTTGTGCATTTAACGCTAAAAAAAAGGCTGTTAAATCGCCAATAGGAGAGGCATTTACAAAGTTGCCAGCTATGGTAGAAATATTGCGAATGGGAGTAGAAGATATTAGTTTTAAGTGGGTTAATAGATTTGGGAATAACGTTTTTAATTCTCTTGCATTTTGTAAATCAGTTATGGTGCTTCCAGCTCCAATATGGCAACTATCACCTCTAAACTTTATATAGCTTAATGTTTTATTTTGATTGATGGGCTCAATATTTTGCTCTTCTAAATAGGCTGGTTGCTGCACATATAAATCGGTGCCACCTCCAACAATTTTAAGGTTTTTAGTTGCTGTATCATACCATTTTAATTTGCTAATTTGTTGAGGAATATCCTTAAAATAGGCAGGGATAAAATGGTGCTTAATTAGCCAATCAATGGAGTTGTTATCTTCCTTTTTGAGGAGTAAAATATGGATATTTTGGGCAGCTCGTTCAATAGATTTATAACCTGTACATCTGCAAATATTACCATCAACTGAGGCGATGACTTTGGCAGGCGATGACTTATTTTCGGTAAGGCAATAATTAGATAAAGAAACAATAAAACCTGGGGTGCAAAATCCGCATTGAGTACTCGATTCATTCACCATTTCCTGCTGTACTGGGCTTAGGCTATTCTTATTTAAACCTTCAATCGTAACTACGTGTTTTCCAGCAATGTTGGCAATAGGTGTAAGGCACGAAGTAACATTAATATAGGTCATCGCTCCATCGATTAAAGAGCCAATTAGCACCGTACAAGCACCACAATCGCCTTCTCGGCAACCAATTTTAGTACCTTTAAGATGTTGATTGTAGCGTATTAAATCTACTAATAAATAACCTGTTGGCTTATTAGTTACAATTTTTTTATCGTTTAAAATAAACTCAATCATTAATATTCTTCTTTTTGGATGCTTTGCGTCCATTGGGTAAAAGCGTCCAATGCTTCGTTTCTTAATAGCTGTATGGTAGGTAATTTTCGATGTGTAATAGGTTGCTCTATTTCATCATAAATAAAATTATCATCAAAGTTGATGGCAGCGGCATCTTGCTTGGTATTGGCATAATAAATTTTTGCTGGGCGTGCCCAGTAAATAGCGCCTAGGCACATAGGGCAAGGTTCGCAACTGCAATAAATCTCACAATCATCTAATTGAAAAGAACCCAGTTGCTGGCAAGCATTTCGAATGGCGACTACTTCGGCATGTGCGGTAGGATCGTTGCTAGTAGTTACTTCATTAGCTCCTCGTGCAATAATTTCACCGTTTTTAACAATTACGGCCCCAAATGGCCCACCATTGCCTGATTGCACATTTTCAATTGAAAGCCGAATGGCTTCACGCATAAATTTTTCTTCGTTATTCATTTACTAAAAATAATGGGTTGCAAATTAACTAAATAGCTATCAGATAACTAACTAAAGGAACCCTCTTAATTCATTTCTTTTTTTTAAAGAAGTGAATTAAAAGGGTTAGAGGTAAGCACATAGATACATATTAATCTAATGAAAATAAAACGTTATGGTCATTCCTGCGTAGGCAGGAATCCGTTAATATTCCAATGCTAATCCAGTTAGGTTGTTTTGTAAAATAATATACCCCTACTATACCATTTAACTACAATTTGTATAGGTAGTTAAGTGCTTATCTCTAAAAAGGGTTATTCATGGAATTTAGTGGGTGTAGATACAAGGCGTCTAATACCATCTTAGGCACTATTAAAAGGGTATAATAAATCTACAACAAAATGTGTTTTGGAAATCAAAACCTCTTTTTCGCATTATTTACTATAAAAATTGCACCTATTCATCCACTAGATTTCATGAATAATTTGCCTTATTTTAGAAAGTTTTTAATGAATTGTGATGTGTATAATTAACTGAGTTCGTTTTTCTAAATAAGCGAATATTACTCTATATCGCAACTATTTATGGCTATATTTGCAGTAAATTAACCTAAGTTTTAATGGCTGTACCTAGTATTAAATTCAATAGTGATAATAACCCTGACTTTTTTTTAGAAGTAACAAAAAAAGTAAATGCTTATTTTAAAGAGAATAAAATCTCTAAATATGCCAATTTGAACATGAAGTTGAAAACAACATTTATGATTCTTCTTTACTTTGTGCCTTTTGGGGTGCTATTATTTGGCACTGTTACTGGGTTGTGGCCCATTATGGGGCTTTGGGTGATAATGGGGTTTGGTGTTTCGGGCATTGGCTTATCCATTATGCACGATGCTAATCATGGCGCCTACTCTACTAATAAATATGTGAATAATGTACTTGGTTTCCTAATTAATTTCTTAGGTGCCTACCACGTAAATTGGCGAATTCAACATAATGTTTTACATCATTCTTTTACTAATATTGATGAATATGATGAGGACATAACTAATCCAGTAATGCGTTTCTCTCCCGACCAAAAAAGAAAAAAAATATTTAGATTTCAAGCGTTTTATGCCCCATTTTTTTACGCAATAATGACGATTTACTGGGCTATAGCTAAAGATTTTGTGCGTTTAATTAATTATGAAAAAAATGGCTTATTAAAGCGACAAGGATTAACCTTATCTAAAGCTATGACCCATATTATATTCCATAAAATATGGTACATAGCTTTAACACTTGCACTGCCAATATTTATACTGCCAATAGCTTGGTGGCAAACATTAATTGGTTTTTTAATTATGCATTTTATTGCCGGCATGGTACTTGCGTTAATTTTTCAACCTGCACATGTAATAGAAGAAACAGACTTTTTTGTTCCAAACCAAAGTGGGTCTGTTGAAAATAGTTGGGCAATTCATCAAATGAAAACCACTTCTAATTTTGCACATGGCAGCATATTTTTTTCTTGGTATATTGGGGGGTTAAATTACCAAATTGAGCACCACCTATTTCCAAATATTTGCCATATACATTATAAGCATCTTTCGCCAATTGTAAAAGAAGTAGCAGAGAAACATGGCGTTCCTTACCATCAGCATAAAACTTTTTTAGGGGCACTTATTAGTCATTTTTCTATGCTAAATCAATTAGGAACAGGAAGTTATGATAAAAAAGTGGCCGCTGCTTAGTTTAAAATCTAACCATTGCCACTTATCATAGTTTTTCAAAAATCTTAAATAATAATCTTAAAATTATTATCTTGGGCAATTATTATAAAAACCAACCCTCGATATGCAACTTACAAT
>CAZGDC010000113.1:3584-7929 GCA_964524405.1 uncultured Roseivirgaceae bacterium | reverse complement strand
TTTATTTCATAAGCAAATAGCTTTCCATCCTTTTCTTCAACCCAATCAATTTCTTGTTTTCGGTGGGTACGCCAAAAATAATGGCTGGCATAAGAACGAGTGTAAGACAAAAATTTAAGCCTTTCGGAAATTACATAATTTTCCCATAAAGCACCAATATCATCTCTTAAATCGGGCATATTAAAGTTTGAAATGAGCGCATTTCTTATTCCATTATCATAGAAATACCATTTATTCATTTTCGTAATTTCATTATCCAAATTGCGGCTAAAGCCAGTAACCTTATGAATTACAAACACTTTTGATAATAACTCCAGGTATTTATCTACGGTATTTTTACTTATCCCCAATTCATTACCAAGTCCCTCTACCGAAACTTCACTTCCCACTCTAAAAGCTATTTTGCGCAATAGAGATAAAATAACTTCTCTATTTTTTATTCCTTTAAAAGACAGAATGTCTTTTAATAAATAGGCGTTTACCACTTCTTTTAGATAATCAATCTTTTTGTGTATTGTATTTATTTGCTCAAGCTCTGGGTAACTTCCAAAAACCAACCGTTCATTTAGTTTCGATTTGGTTTCTACGTAATTTTCAATTGCTGAAAGTTCCATTTGCGCAAATGGGTGTAAATGAAATGTGGTTTTTCTACCTACAAGAGGCTCTCCCATTTTATTGGTTAGGTCAAATGCAGAAGAACCTGTGGCGATTACTCTAATACCTTCGATGGTATCTAGCATCAATTTAATTTTCGCACCAATATCTGGCACCTCTTGTGCTTCATCAATAATAAGAAGATTTTCGTCTCCAAGTAATCGCTTGTAATTGGCGGTTGTCTTTTCATTTAATAGTGTAATTGTTTGGTCACTGCCCCCGTGCAACATAACAGGATTACCTCTAACCTTAGTAGCAATATGGTTGATGAGCTCTGTTTTACCCACTCTTCGTGCACCAATTAACAATATTGCCTTATTAGGAAGCAAATATTCCATCAATATCGGCTCTATGGCTCGTTTTAGATAGTTTTTAACAGGTTTCATAAAGAATATAGCATATTAATTGACGCAATATACATAATTTCCGTCATGTTACTGACGGTATTTACGTAATTTCCGTCACAACCATGACGGAAATTACATTTTTTTGTAGAAGCCAAAGGGTGACTATTACTATATAGTGCCCGTACGAAAACTATATAAGTCAGCGTGCGACTAATTGCTAAAAGCAAATAGTTGCACTATAAACTGGGCTCAATCAAACGCTCAAAGCCGTACTATGCTTATCCTTACTTAACACAAAAGAGCTTTGCACGTGGGCAATATTAGAGTTGACTGAAAGCTTATTAAGGATAAACAACTGAAAAGCCTCCATATCCTTTACCTGCGTTTTAAGCAAATAATCAAAATTGCCAGCAATATGGTAACACTCCATAATTTCAGAATAAGAATTCATTTCTTTTACAAACTTATCGAGGTAAGAGCGCGTATGGTTTTTTAAGGAAATTGAAATAAATACCATTAAATTTCTATCCACTTTTTTAGGATTAACTAAGGCAACGTACTTGCTGATAACCCCTTCTTTCTCTAATCGTTTTACACGTTCAAAAACAGGAGTGGTCGTTAATTTTAGTAAATTTGACAAGGATTTAATGGTCATTCGACCATCCTCTTGTAAAGCTTTTAAAATCTTTTTATCCGTAGCATCAAGCATATAAAAGTTGTTTATTCTTTTAAACATTATTTTTAGAATAACAAAAATAGGTTTTTTCTACAAAATTTAATTATTAAAGAATATTCTACCATAATATAAATTATATATAGAATTATAGTATTAATAATGCTCAATCATTTTTAAGTTTGAAGTTAACCTATTAGGCTAATGATTGAATTATTAAAGAAGTTTGAGAATAAACAACCTGAAATTGTTTTTGAGTGGAAAGACAGTGAAACTGATGCAGAAGGATGGGTAGTAATAAACTCCTTGCGAGGTGGAGCAGCAGGTGGTGGCACTCGTATGCGTAAAGGATTAAACAAACGCGAAGTTGAATCTTTAGCCAAAACCATGGAGGTTAAATTTACCATTTCTGGCCCTGCCATTGGTGGCGCTAAATCAGGCATCAACTTCGACCCTACCGACCCTCGCAAAGGCGAGGTACTTAAACGTTGGTACAAAGCAGTTATTCCATTACTAAAAAGTTATTATGGCACAGGGGGCGATATGCATGTAGATGAAATATCTGAAGTTATCCCTTATACTGAAGAATATGGATTATGGCATCCGCAAGAAGGCGTTGTTAACGGTCATTACAACTCCTCTGATAGCCAGAAAATTAAAAAAATTGGACAGCTTCGTTCTGGCGTTTCTAAAATTGTGGAAGACGCCAATTACTCGCCCTCTTTAGAGCGAAAATATACCTTAGCAGATATGATTACTGGGTATGGCGTGGCAGAATCTGTTATTCATTACTATTCCATTTGGGGTGGAGATGTTTCTACCAAACGTGCTATTATACAAGGCTGGGGCAATGTGGGTGCTGCTGCCGGATTTTATTTAGCTAAAGCAGGCGTAAAAATTGTGGGCATTATTGATGGAAACGGTGGTGTAATTAATACCGAAGGGTACTCACTCGAAGAAGTTATTAATCTAATGCTTAACCGAGATGGATTATTATTACAATCAGATAACATCTTACCTTATCAAGAAGCTAATAAAAAAATATGGACGGCTGGAGCAGAAATATTTTTGCCTTGTGCTGCATCCAGATTGGTTACTAAAGAAAATGTGCAAACCTTAATTAACAACGGACTGGAAATGATTTCAAGTGGCGCAAATGTTCCTTTTGCCGATAAAGAAATTTTCTTTGGCTCTATTTTAGATTTTGCTGACTCCAACGTATCTGTAATCCCAGATTTTATAGCCAACTGTGGCATGGCAAGGGTATTTGCCTATCTAATGGGCGAAGAAGTAGAAATTACAGATGAAGCCATTTTTAATGATACCTCAAATACCATTAAAAAAGCATTAGAAAAAACCTACGCTGTAAACCATGCAACTACCGGAATTACCAAAAAAGCATTGGAAATTTCTATTGGTCAATTAGTTTAACAACAAACTGATAGCATATTATATCAAAAAATTCGTACATTTTAATCTTAAATTAAATTTGTTATGCCCATTTACCATAGCCTCGGAAAAATACCTCATAAACGCCACACTACTTTTGCCAATAAGAAGAAAGGTGGGCTTTACCAAGAAGAACTTTTTGGAACAGCAGGGTTTTCAGGAATGTCATCATTGCTCTACCACCTCTACCCTCCTACTGCGGTTAAAGAAAAAAGAAAATCATATTCTGTAAGGCCAGAAATTGCAGTGGAAGATAACTTAGCCAACCTTAGTTTTAAAGGATTTGATATTAAGCCCGAAGCCGATTACATCAAAAGCCGAAAGACGCTTTTTGTTAATAATGATTTAAACATTGGGCTCATGGCCCCTTCGGCTTCGATGAAGGATTATTTTTTCAAAAACTCGGAAGCAGATGAAATGCTATTTGTACATGTAGGCTCGGGTACATTAAAAACGCCTTATGGTTCAATCCCATTCAAATATGGCGATTACCTTATAATCCCTAGAGGCACTATTTATCAAATGGAGTTCGATACCGAAGATAATAGACTACTTTTTGTCGAATCCTTCTCTCCTATTTTTACACCAAAAAAATACCGAAACAACTTTGGTCAGTTATTAGAACAGTCCCCTTTTTGTGAGCGAGATTATAGATTGCCTCAAAATTTGGAAACCATCGATAAAAAAGGCGAATTTGATTTAATGATTAAAAAGAATGGATTAATTTATCCTTATATCTATGAAAATCACCCATTCGATTTAGTAGGTTGGGATGGCTATAATTACCCCTATGCCATTTCTATTTTCGACTTTGAGCCCATTACAGGTCGTGTGCACATGCCTCCGCCTATTCATCAGCAATTTGAAGGAACGAACTTTGTGATATGCTCGTTCGTGCCCAGAATGTACGATTATCACCCAGAATCGGTGCCAGCTCCTTACCACCACAGCAATATAAATTCTGATGAATTATTGTATTATGTTGATGGTGATTTTATGAGCAGAAACAATATTAATAAAGGACAAATTACCCTACACCCAGGTGGTATTGCCCACGGCCCTCACCCAGGCACTATCGAAAAAAGTATTGGCAAAACTCACACAGAAGAGCTGGCCGTAATGATTGACCCATTTAACTCTGTTAAAATTACCAAAGAAGCATTAGAGATTGAGGTAGATGGGTATTATAAATCGTGGATACATTAAGAAATTAGATAATGAA
>CAZGDC010000113.1:0-3484 GCA_964524405.1 uncultured Roseivirgaceae bacterium | reverse complement strand
CTCACTTTTGAGTTTGCAGTTGAAATTGTAAAGTTTACAGAAGATCTAACTAAGGAGAGAAAATTTGTCATTGGAAATCAACTGTTAAAATCAGGTACTTCTATTGGCGCAAATGTAAAAGAATCTCAAAATGCTGAGAGCAAAAAAGATTTTATCCATAAACTTAAAATAGCACTAAAAGAAGTAGATGAAACAGAGTATTGGCTATTTATATGTAATGAGGTTGAGTCCTACCCTTCAACTGATTATTTAATTAATAAATTATCTGAAATATCAAAAATTTTGACTAAAATAGTTTCAACTACAAACAAAAATCATTTTACTAAGTAACACGATTATCTAATTATAAAATTAAATAATCATCTAATTGATAGAAAATGGAAGATTTAAAAAATAAAAAAAATTTCGATTACGGCTTGGAAAAAATATTTCCTGAAGCACAAGATTTCTTACCTCTAAAAGGAACCGATTATATCGAAATTTATGTGGGCAATGCAAAGCAGTCTGCTCATTTCTACAAAACAGCCTTCGGTTTCCAATCACTGGCTTATGCAGGGCTTGAAACAGGCAGAAAAAATACTACTTCGTACGCATTAGTGCAAGATAAAATTCGACTGATACTAACCTCCTCCATGGATCCTGAAAGTGACATAAATAAGCACCTAACTACCCATGGAGACGGGGTAAAGGTAATTGCGCTTTGGGTAGATGATGCCACCAAAGCCTTTGAAGAAACCACCAAACGTGGAGCAAAGCCTTATATGCAACCTACCAAAGAAGAAGATGAGCATGGCTATGTGGTTCGTTCGGGTATTCATACCTACGGAGATACGGTGCATATTTTTGTAGAACGCAGTAATTATAAAGGCATATTTTTGCCAGGGTTTGAAAAGTGGGAATCAACCTATAATCCTGAACCCACTGGTTTAAGATATATCGACCACATGGTAGGCAATGTTGATTGGAACGAGATGGACACTTGGGCTGATTTTTACAAAAATGTAATGGGCTTTGCCAATCTTATTACCTTTGATGATAAGGATATTTCGACCAAATACACAGCTCTAATGAGCAAGGTAATGACTAATGGAAATGGTCGAATAAAATTTCCTATAAACGAACCAGCCGAAGGTGTAAAAAAATCTCAAATTGAAGAATACATAGATTTTTACAAAGGGGCAGGGTGCCAGCATATTGCCGTGGCCACCAACGATATTGAACATACGGTACGTGAAATGACCAATAGAGGCGTTGAGTTTTTATATGTACCTGGCACTTATTACGATACCGTAGGCGACCGTGTTGGCGAAATTGAGGAAGATATGAATAAGCTAAAAGCATTAGGCATAATGGCGGATAGAGATGATGAAGGCTATTTACTTCAAATTTTTACCAAACCTGTGGAAGATCGACCTACTATGTTCTTTGAAATTATTCAACGAAAAGGAGCACAATCCTTTGGTAAAGGAAATTTTCAGGCGTTATTCGAGTCGATTGAAGCAGAACAAGCACGAAGAGGAACACTTTAGATGTGTGATGTTTAAAGTATAAAGTATGATGTCATTTTACATTTGACCTATAAAAAAATG
The DNA here is from genome assembly GCA_964524405.1 of uncultured Roseivirgaceae bacterium. Taxonomy (GTDB): domain Bacteria; phylum Bacteroidota; class Bacteroidia; order Cytophagales; family Cyclobacteriaceae; genus JAKISE01. The sequence goes on along the minus strand of CAZGDC010000113.1, from coordinate 1,895 downwards.
AATAAAACAAATAGTTGGTTAGAAATTGATTCTAGCTCAGACTTTAGTATCTATAATATTCCATTTGGTATATTTAAAAATGGAGACCAAATTGGCGCAGCATCTGCCATTGGCAACAATGTAATTGATTTAGATTACTTGCACACAAAAGGTTACTTTGATAAACAAAATTTGCCTGCTGGCGTTTTTAAACAACGTACGCTAAACAGTTTCATTGGTTTAGAAAAAAAAATCACTAATGGTGTTCGACAAAGAGTAATAGAATTGTTTTCGGCAGATAATAACGAACTGCAAAACAATGAAACGGATAAAGCGAATTGCTTAATTTTAATGGTAGAAGTCGAAATGTTAATGCCTATAAAAGTGCCTAACTACACCGATTTTTATTCGAGCATAGAGCATGCCACCAATGTAGGCACTATGTTTCGCGACCCTGCAAATGCGCTCTTTCCTAATTGGAAGCATTTGCCTGTTGGCTACCATGGTAGAGCATCCTCCATCATAGTTTCAAATACTCCTGTTAAACGACCTAAAGGGCAAACAAAAGCCCCGGATGCTGAAGCTCCAAGTTTTGGCCCAACCAAGCGATTGGATTTTGAGCTGGAAATAGCATTTATTACTAATAAAAATACCGCACTAGGAGGATCTATTACTACCGAACAAGCAGAAGATTCTATTTTTGGCTTTGTACTTTTTAACGATTGGTCGGCAAGAGATATGCAAGTATGGGAGTATGTGCCTCTTGGTCCATTTTTGGCTAAGAATTTTGCTTCCTCCATTTCGCCTTGGATAATTACCTTAGAAGCATTGGAGTTCTGCAAAGTTGCCTCTCCAACACAAGACCCAAAAGTATTACCCTATTTAGAAATTGAAGGCAAAAAGAACTTTAACATTAACTTACAAGTTGGCATCCAACCCAAAGGAACGAATGAAACCATTGTGAGTAATTCCAATTTCAAATACATGTATTGGAATATTAATCAGCAATTAGCACACCATACCGTAAATGGCTGCAATATAGAAGTGGGCGATATGTATGGATCAGGCACCATAAGTGGTCCAACACCAGATTCATACGGCTCCATGTTAGAATTAGCTTGGAAAGGAACTAAGCCCGTTCAAATGAATGATGGCACCGAGCGCAAATTTATCAACGATGGCGATACCGTAATAATGCGCGGATATGCCGAAAAAGATGGAAAACGCGTTGGTTTTGGTGAGGTTAAAACATTGATTTTACCTGCCGATTAACAGCTCATGATAAAATCAATTAACCCCAAAGACATATCCATTGCAGAGTTACATGGACTCTTATTAGGTGCGGTTTCGCCTCGTCCAATAGCATTTGCAAGCACAGTTGATGTCGAAGGCAATGTGAACCTGAGTCCGTTTAGTTTTTTTAATGTATTTAGTGCCAACCCTCCTATTATGATTTTTTCTCCAGCACGCAGGGTAAGAGGCAACACTATAAAACACACCTTAGAAAATGCAATGGCCACCAAAGAAGTAGTAATTAACATCGTTAATTATGCTATGGTGCAACAAATGTCATTATCAAGTTCGGAATACGCACAAGGCGTAAACGAATTTGATAAAGCCGGATTTACCGAAGTGGCATCAGAAACGGTACAACCTCCAAGAGTTAAAGAATCTCCTGTCTCTTTTGAATGTAAGGTAAATGAAATTATGCCTCTTGGCATCGAAGGGGGTGCTGGCAATTTAATTATCTGCGAAGTAACCAAAATCCATTTAGATACTAGCATTCTTGATGAGAATGGAAAAATTGATCCCAATAAAATAGATACAGTTGCTCGTATGGGTGGAAACTGGTATTCTCGTGCTAGTGGAGATGCTATTTTTGAAATTCCTAAACCCATTTCAGCTATTGGCATTGG
>CAZGDC010000112.1:0-7951 GCA_964524405.1 uncultured Roseivirgaceae bacterium | reverse complement strand
AAAATTAATGCACGTTACCTCTGCTATAACAAAAAGAGGGTATGATATAGTTTTATAAAAAAATGTGGCAACAGCCACTTATTATTTTAAAAAAATGGAAAAAATTATTCGGGTAATAATACCCGCTTTAAATGAAGAAAAATCTATTGCAAAGGTTATAAACGAAATTCCCAAATTAATTGTTAACGAAATAATAGTATGTGATAATGGCTCTACTGATGCTACAAAAAAAGAAGCCGAGCAAGCTGGTGCTACCGTTTTGGTAGAACAAGAAAAAGGCTATGGCGCATCCTGCTTAAAAGGAATAGCCTATATAAATAGCTTAACAGAAAAAACAGATATTGTGGTTTTCTTAGATGGCGACTACTCCGATTATCCAGAAGAGATGAGCACTGTAATAGCCCCCATATTAAATAACGAAGCCCAAATGGTAATTGGCTCGCGTGCCTTAGGGCAAAAAGAAGCCGGCTCCTTAACACCTCAGCAAGTTTTTGGCAACTGGCTAGCTACCAAAATGCTCCACCTTTTTTATGGCGTAAAATTTACCGACCTTGGCCCTTTTAGAGCAATTACACTAGATGCTTTAAACCAACTTAATATGGTAGATCGTAATTATGGGTGGACGGTAGAAATGCAAATAAAAGCAGCTAAACAAAATATTAAAGCAGTGGAGGTGCCTGTTAATTATAGAAATCGAATTGGATTTTCTAAAGTATCGGGCACGGTAAAAGGAACTATTATGGCTGGTTATAAAATAATATTCACCTTATTCAAATATTTATAATGGCCTGGTACGAAATTTTTATAACCGCACTCTACTTAATTATAATGCTATTGCTTTTTGTTTATAGTATGGGGCAATTGCATTTAACTTTTGCCTATTTAAAAGCACATAAAAATAAGAAAGAACCAACTCCAGTAATTAAAAATTACCCACTGGTTACTATTCAACTTCCTATTTATAACGAAGAATATGTAATTGAACGATTAATTGATTCGGTATGTAAATTAAATTATCCAAGTGATAAATTAGAAATTCAAGTGCTTGATGATTCTACTGATGATTCTGTTGCACTCATCGCTCAAAAAATTAAAGAACAGCAAAAAGCAGGCATTAACATTAAGCATATTAGGCGAGCTAACCGAACAGGATTTAAAGCAGGAGCTTTAGCCCATGGATTAACCATTGCTAATGGCGAATTTATTGCCATTTTTGATGCCGATTTTTTGCCACCTAAAGATTTTTTACTCAAGACCATTCCTTATTTTGCAAATAAAAACACAGGGGTTGTTCAAACTAGATGGGGGCATATTAATAAAGAATATTCGCTATTTACTAAAGTGCAAGCATTTGCCTTAAATGCGCATTTTTCAGTAGAGCAGGTGGGCAGAAGCTATTCTAAAAGCTTTATTAATTTTAATGGCACCGCAGGTGTTTGGCGCAAAACATGTATTATAGATGCAGGCGGTTGGAGTGCCGAAACGCTTACAGAAGACCTTGATTTAAGTTACCGTGCCCAACTTAAAGGATGGGATTTTAAATTTTTAGAAGAAGTTGAATCTCCCGCTGAATTACCCGTTATTATGATGGCCATAAAATCGCAACAATACCGATGGAATAAAGGAGCTGCAGAAACAGCCGTTAAAAACTTAGGGCGCGTTTATTCTTCTAGCTTACCATTAAAAACAAAATTTCACGCCACTTTTCACTTATTAAACAGTAGCATCTTTGTATTATTATTATTTGGCGGCATTATTAGCCTACCCGTTTTATACATCAAACACCTGCACCCAGAAATCAATTTTTATTTCCACATTGCCAGTTTTCTTTTGATTGGCTTTATGTCCATCGGATTTTTCTTTTGGGTCGCCTCAAAAAAAGCACCTTACACCAAATCAAACGACTGGTTTATCCCTTCCTTTTTTACTTTTATGACCATATCCATGGGGCTTTCTTACCATAATGCCGTGGCCGTACTCGAAGGCCTTTGGGGACGAAAAACACCTTTTATTCGTACCCCCAAATTTAATGCTACAAGCCAAGAAGCAAAAATTAAAGGAAATAAGTATGTAACGCATAAAGTAGATTTAAACACCATTATGGAGTTATTACTTGGCCTGTATTTTTTAGCGGGCGTGGTAATGGCATTTATTATTAACGATGTGGGTCTGTTAGCGTTCCACACAATGCTTGCCATCGGTTTACTTACCGTATCGTACCAAAGCCTAAAAGGCACTCGCTATGTTTAAAAAAAAAAGCTGGTTAATATGGGTTGCTATTGGCATCTCTGTTATTGGCTATCTTTTTTTTGGCTATGATTTAATAAGAGAAGACACTATAAAGCTCCTTTTCTTGTACACCGTTATTTTTGGTGCCTACTTGTACTTAGTTTATCAGCGAGAAGCTTTATCCGTAAAAGAATTGATTGCTATTGGAATGGTTTTTCGGTTATTATTTCTTTTATCCACACCTTCCCTATCCGATGATTTTTATCGATTTATTTGGGATGGAAGATTATGGTTTAATGGCATTAACCCATTTGCCGAACTGCCTGTTTTTTACATGAACAACCCCAACTTAGCTCCGTATGGCATAAATTTAGAACTGTTCAATTTAATTAACTCCCCCACCCATTATACCGTTTACCCCCCAATCCCTCAATTTATAAACTGGATAGCCGCTTGGCTCGCTTCCGATTCCATTTGGGCTAGCACCATCATTTTGCGTATGGCGCATATTGCGGCAGAGTTTGGCACATTGCTGCTTTTTACCAAAGTGCTTAGCCACTATAAAATAGCTAGTAAAAATATTGCTTGGTATGCATTAAATCCATTAATCATTATTGAGCTGGTAGGTAATTTACATCACGAAGCCTTAATGATATTCTTTTTAATGCTGTTTTTAGTGCATTTTCAGCGAGCGAATATAAATACGGCAGCCTTTGCATTTGCCATGGCCATTGCCGCCAAATTAATACCACTAATATTTTTGCCATTAGTACTATTAAAAATGAATGTTAAGCAAAATCTACGGTTCATCCTAGTGCTTAGCCTAAGTCTGCTAATTTCCTTTGCCCCTCTTTTAGATGCTTCCTTTTTTAGAGGAATTGAAAATAGCCTTTTATTATACTATCAAAAATTTGAGTTTAATGCAGGCATATATTACGTGTTTAGAGAACTTGGATTTTGGATAAAAGGCTATAATACGATTGCTATAATTGGCAAATTATTTGCGATTGGCACTACACTATCAATACTAATCATTTCAATTATAGCCTCTGTAAAAAAATGGCAACTGCCCATAGCACTCTTATGGATTTCCACCCTTTTTGCCATGTTTTCTCTTATTTTACATCCGTGGTATATTGCCTTAGTAGTTTTATTCGCAACTATAACACGCTATAAATTCGGCATTTTTTGGAGCTTTTTAATAATGGGCACTTATGCTGGGTATTCCGCTATTGGGTTTAAAGAAGTAATGCCAATAGTAGCGGTAGAGTTTGGCTTCGTATTACTAATGATTTTTGTGGAAACTCGAACGCATGGCTATGCCAAGTTAAATGCAAGGTAAAATGTAGCACCCTTCCCTTCTGTGCTTTCGCACCAAATTCTACCATTCATTAATTCTACATATTTTTTAACGATGGATAAGCCCAAACCAGTAGATGTTTCATTTCCAGTAGGTTTTGCACTTAGGTTGGCATATTCAATAAATAATTGCTCGTGATCTTCTTTTGTTAAACCTGGCCCTTCATCTTTAAACGACAATATCAATTGATCGCTTTCTTTTTTAAGATTTATTTCAATTTTTTTGTTTCGAGGAGAGAATTTGATGGCATTTGAAACAATGTTTTCAATAACTTGCTGAATATGGTGCTTATCTCCTTTTACCAAATGGCTGCCTCTCATATTTTTTGCCGAAATTGCAATTCCCTTTTGATCAGCCAATGGCTGAAAATTACCAATAATATCATGCATTAATGGAATAACCTTAACATTGCTTGCCAAATAGTCCTTATTTTCTGATTCGATAGCTCTCGTATCTAAAATGCGATTAATCATACCGCTCAATCGCTCCGATGAAGTTGAAATGTTATCGAGGCACTCTAACTGGCTAGTTGATAATAAGCCTTTTTCAAGCTTTATTATCTCTGATAATCCTTGAATCTGATTTAATGGGCTTTTTAAATCATGTGCTACCACATTCATGATGTAATTTTTCTCTTCGTTTAACCCTTCCAATTTGAGATTTTTTTCTAGCAGCTCTTCATTTTTATCGGCAATTGACTTTGCCTGCTCATATATTTTTGACTTTTGATTTAGAATTTGAAGATTTTGAGTGTTGATTTGCCTTGCAACTTTAGCACGCTTATAAAAATATAAGGTTGCCACCAGTAGAAGTACTAAAACAAAGCTTGCAAGTAGCAAAAGCAAGGTATTTTTTAACTTTTCTGCTTTTAGGCTCACCTCATTAATTTGATTTATTTTTTCTATTTCTCTTTCCTTTATCTCTTCCAGTTGTTTGGTTTGTACCTCCATCATGGCTGCATTTGTATCAGAATCAAATAATGAATCTTCCATAGCTTCCGATTTTTGATACCAAGTTAGTGCCTCTTTAAAATTACCACTCGCTTCCTCAATTTCTCCTACGGTATAATATTGATCCGCCATCAACGATTTATATCCTTCTCTACTAGCTATTTCAATCGACTTGCCAATATAAGCTCTTGCATTATCATACGATTTCAAATTCAAATAGGCATCACTAATGTTTAAATTATTAATTGCCTGCCCATAGTTTTGATTCAGCTTTACAAGCGTTTCATTACTTTTTTCATAATACTCAATTGCTTTTCCTAAATCATTTTTTTCAGCATATATAACCCCAAGATTAGTATAAATAGCAGTAAGGCTTTCTTTATCGCCAAACTCCATAAAAGTAAGCAGTGCTTTATTAAAAAACATAGAGGCACTATCTAAGCGGCCTGAGCTCCAATGCATAATGCCAATATTATTATGAATACCTGCCAACGATTTATAATCTTGTAGCCCTTCAAACAAACTTTCTGCATTTCTATAATAGCGGTGTGCTTCATTATTACTATTGGTAGCGTTATAAACATTGCCAAGCAGCATATATGTTTTAGCCAATTTCAAGCTATCTCCTAATGTCCTAAACATTGTTTGTGCTTTCCCCAGTCTCCGCAACGCTGGCGCATACTCCCCTTCCATAGCATGTATGGAACCTTGCGTTTGGGCTACATCGGCCAGCCCATACGTATAATTTATATCTGTTGCTAATTGCTCCGCTTTTTCAAGATATGCCTTGGCAGAATCTATTGAAAACTCCGAGGTTTTTGTTGCTAACTCTACCCAAACATCAACCCTTCTCAAATCTGTTTTTACGGTATCAAGCGCAGCTCTCAACTTTACTATGGTGGTATCTTGCGCTATACCCAAAAATGGCAATAATAGCACAAATAAAAATGGCAAAATTATTTTAATAATATTGTTGTTAGGCATCTTTAGCAATGTAAGAAGTACTAAAATAAATATTTATCTATTATAAATAACGAATATCACATTTTTTACGGAATTATTATATATCATATTTGTTTTTAATTTTTTAAATTAATGAAAAACACACTTATTGTATTTGCAAGAAATCCTGAATTAGGAAAAGTAAAAACACGGTTATCTGCTACATTAGGGGGAGCTAAAACCTTAATTATTTATAAAAAACTATTAGCTCATACACTGTTTATTGCGGCTAATACCAAGGCCACTGTAAAAACATATTGGTCAAAAAAAAATAACAAGGCTCAAAGGCATTATCAAACAGGAAACGATTTAGGCGAACGCATGTATAATGCCTTAACAACCGAACTTAAATTAACTGCAAAAGTATGTTTAGTTGGTACTGATACACCTACCTTAAATGCCGCAATAATAGAAGATGCTTTTAAGGCACTAGAGGAGACTGACATCGTGTTTGGCCCTGCGTTGGATGGGGGATATTATTTAGTAGCTTGTAAAATAACCCCACCCCAAACGCTATTTTTAAACAAACAATGGAGCCATTCAACCGTTTTGCAAGAAGCAATTACTGCTTGCCAATTATTGGATTTAAAAGTGCATTTACTGCCCACATTAATGGATATTGATACAGAAGAAGATTACAAAAAGTGGCAGAACAAAAAAACTAGCGAATAATGCGCAATCCTAAATTAAACGTTGAACCTGCTCCTTGGCTTTTGCCTGCGATAAAATCTGTATAAAGTGCTTCCACTTCCACTTTTCCTGGTATAAGCTGGTATTTTATGCCAGGCCCCAACTGAAAATAATAGCTATCCACAAAGTCTGTTTGCCCAAACTGTGTCATTAATTCGGTAAGTGCATAAATGGTAATTCTTTTGGTAGGGAAATAGCTAATAATAGCCTTTGCTGGCAATCTAAAAAAAATGTCAGACTCTTCTACTTTAGCCTTTTTAAAGTACATCCAGCCACTAAGTTCAAAAAATGCTTGCCATTTTTGTCCAAGTTGTTGGTCGTAAAAAAGTTGATTAATCCAAATGGTATTATCAAAGGCTAAAAATGGTTCGTTGGCATCGCCTCCTCCCTGCATGTCCTTTGCCGTGGGAATAAGCAACGTTGAAGTAATTGAAAATCGCTCAAGAGAATTAAAAGGAGCTATCTTGATTTTAGGTGCCACATACCCCACTTCTGTTCTTTGTTGAATAGGATCTGTATTTCTTTTCACACCAGTTATCCAAATTTCCCCTCCCACATTTAACCAAGAATTAATGCCCACTAAAAAATAATTAGTAGAGGTAAAATAGTTTTCTCGAAAACCAATAGCTTGTTTTTCTGATGAGCCATTAAAAAAAGCTTGCTGGGTGTATAAATTATTAAATAACTTAATTTCCATCTGCCCTTTTTGCATTATGGAGGAAGGAGTAATAGTTTGCAAATTCAAATCTTGCGAAACCCCTATTAACGGCATGCCACATACTAATAAAGCAAATACAGTAACTTTTATTTTTTTCATACTCACAACAACAATTATTTTTAAGAAAAGTTCGTTTTCATGCCAACAGTTATACTTAATTAACTCCGTTCGCCCTAACCTCAACTATCCATCCCGAACTCTTGGGAGAACTAAAAAAAAGTCCCCCATTTTCAAAATGATTAAAATATTATCAAGTTTTTAATTAAAATTACTATATGAAGTAAGTTTGTGTTTAAAATTAGATTTAATATGAAACCAATTTTTTTATTATTATTAAGCTCTCTCCTATTTTTATCGTGCAAAGAGAACGTGCCAACTAAATTACCTGTTTTAGGAAGACACGAATACATTGATACCGAAAATGGAACTGATACCATCTTTCATACCGTAGAACCATTTACTTTTATCAATCAAGATAGTGTTTTGATTACCAATAAAACATTTGATGATAAAATTTATGTGAGCGATTTCTTTTTTACCTCCTGCCCCAGTATTTGCCCTATTATGAAAGTTCAAATGCTACGAATATATGAAAAATATAAAAACAATCCTTCCGTAGGTATATTATCTCACACCATAGACCCCGAATATGATAATGTAGAAGTATTAAAAAATTATGCGGATCGACTTGAAATTAACAGTGATAAATGGCATTTTGTAACGGGCATAAAAGACTCTATTTATTATATGGCTCAAACCAGTTATTATATTGGTGTGCGCGATGATGGCAGCTTTGAGCACAGTGGCAAATTTGTTTTGATTGATAAGCAACGAAGAATTAGGGGCGTGTATGATGGTACAGATGAAGAAGCCATTAGCAAGCTTTTGAAAGATATGGATATTCTGCTCGCTAAGAATTAATGCCATATTAACATTAAAATGGTATAACCTTAAATCCGCAAGGGAAATCTATTACAAGCCTTAATATACTATCATTCAGTC
>CAZGDC010000111.1:2953-7992 GCA_964524405.1 uncultured Roseivirgaceae bacterium | reverse complement strand
AAAAAGTCTAACTAAATGTATAAAAGCCTTCTCTTATCAATAGCAAAAAAATTATGGGCTGCATTTACCGATTTAATTCCAATAATTGTAGTAGTCGTTTTTTTTCAAGTGGTTATAATTCAACAGCCATTTCCTGAAGTAGGCGAAATTATTTTTGGAATTTTGCTTGTAATACTTGGGCTAATGCTATTTATAGAAGGGTTAGAAATGGGCCTATTTCCCATTGGAGAAACAATGGCGTATGCATTAGCAAAAAAAGGAAGCCTTTTTTGGTTAATGGTTTTTTCTTTTGTGCTAGGGTTTTCTACCACCATTGCAGAACCCGCCTTAATTGCAGTAGCAAAAGAAGCTTCGGTTATATCTTCAAAAGCAGGGTTAATTGAAAACACGCAAAAAGCAATGGATACTTATGCAATGGGCTTGCGGTTAACGGTAGCTTTTTCTGTTGGCCTTGCCATTTTAATAGGAGTTTTACGTATTCTTAAAGGTTGGCCAATACACTACTTAATTATTGGGGGTTATATATTAGTTATGTTAATGACAATAATAGCCCCTAAGGAGATAATAGGATTAGCATACGATGCCGGTGGCGTTACAACATCAACCATTACAGTGCCACTTGTTACCGCATTAGGGGTAGGTTTGGCCACTGTAATTAAAGGAAGAAGCCCACTGCTTGATGGGTTTGGTCTCATTGCTTTTGCCTCACTATTGCCTATGATATTTGTGATGGCTTACGGTTTATTTTGGTTTTAAAAAAGAAAATATTTTTAGAATGAATTATTTTTTCGATTTTGCTTTAATCTTATTTTATACAATGAGAGACGTATTGCCTATCGTTTTGGTAATCCTTTTTTTTCAATTGGTTGTTTTAAAACAGCCAATTCCTCATTTAAAAAAAATGATGTTAGGAGGCGTTTTTGTAGTGCTTGGGCTTGCTTTATTTCTTATGGGGTTAGAAAAGGCATTATTCCCTGTAGGCGAAATTATGGCTTCACAACTATCAGCCCCTAGTTTTATAGGAATAGTAGAAGGCGAACCCGTTCATTGGAAATTGTATTACTGGATATATATATTTGCCGCCTTAATTGGATTTTCTACCACCATTGCAGAGCCTTCGCTTATTGCGGTTGCAATCAAAGCCAATGAGGTTTCGGCAGGCACTATAAGTGCTTGGGGGCTTCGCATTACAGTGGCCATTGGAGTAGCCATTGCATTAGCTCTTGGCACATTTAGAATTGTAACAGGCACCTCATTAGTTTTGTATATTATGGCGGGTTACATTGTGGTAATTATTCAAACTTTTTTCGCTCCTAAAAGTCTTATTCCTTTAGCTTACGATTCAGGAGGTGTTACCACTTCAACGGTTACGGTGCCTATTGTTGCCGCACTAGGGTTAGGGTTATCAAGTGCAGTGCCCGGCAGAAACCCTGCCGTAGATGGGTTTGGACTTATTGCATTTGCTAGCTTATTTCCTATTATTACAGTATTAGGATATGCTCAATTTATGGAATTAAAAAATCGATTATTAATTATTAAAAGACAAAGAAAATGAAATTCAAATTAATTATGGCCTTTGTAAAACCTCATATAGCGGATGATGTAGTGGATGCAATGAAAAAAGCAGGAGCTACCGGAGCTACAATTATTCCTGCCAGAGGCACAGGAATACACGAAGCAAGTGCTTTTTTTGGACTCTCTATTGAGGAAAAAACAGATATTATTGTGTTTCTTGTGGAAGAACATGTGGTAAATAAATTCATGAAGGTTATACAATTAGCTGGTAAATTTGATGAGCCAGGAAGTGGAATAGCATTTGTACTACCCATTGATCAAATAGCAGGATTAGAAAGTCAAATGAAAGCATTTAAAAACCAAGAGCGCGAAGATTCTGAGTAAACAACTAACTAATAAATTTATGAAAAAGATTTTACCAATTTTATTTGCATTGTCCTTCCTGTTATTTTCTTGTAAAGAGACACTGGATGAACTTACTTCAATTGGAACCTTTTCATCTACCATAACGGGTGATGTTGAAAAGCAATTTGATGGAACTGCTGCATTTGTTCATACTATTACTGCAAGTGGTACAGATCAAGGCTCGCTGCTTGCAATAGTATTATCTAAAGTAACAGATCAAAGTGAGATAATTGGATTAGGTATAACTAATTTTTTAGCTGATGGAGTAAGTGTGGGAACATATAACGTTGGAAATACTGAACTGATATTTTTACCAACTTATCAAGTTGACCAAGAAAATTATAGTTTGCCAGATATAACAAAAACTAATCAAGTTATTATTAGTAGCGTTAACGATACTCGTGTAAAAGGTTCATTTGAGATAAATCTAATAGAAATTACTACACAAAAAACCGTTAAAATCATTGGCACTTTTGATGCGCTAGGTACTACTGAAACTAAGTAGTAATAGTGCCCCCTAATATCCTAACAGGCTTAGAGGGGGCATTATTATTACAAATCTATCCTTAGCCCAGCCATAAAATGAGTGCCTGCTTGAGGGTAATAGAAATTCTCGCGAATATCGTTTCCTCCACCTTGGTAGCCCCAAGTATATCCATTTGCTGAGTATAATTTATTAAACAAATTATACACAGAAACAGTAAATGTTACTCGTTTCATTCCTAAAGCAGAAAGCCCATAAGCACCTCGTAAATCGCTTACATAATAGGCATCTAATTTTCGATTTTCATTGGCGGTATTATCTAAATATTGTTTGCCCACATACCGGTGAATCCAATCAATTTCCAATCCATCTATTGGGCGAAACGCAAGCGTAGCCCCAGCTGTTATATTGGGACTAAAGGCAATTTGTGTATCTTCAAAACTATTAGTTATCACATTAAACTCATCCCAGTTGTTACCATAATCATAAACAACCTCCTCAAAACGTTCAATTGTATTTCTACTTAAAGTTAGGTTGGCATTAATGCTTACGATAGAATTTACCTGTATGCCTGTTTCTATTTCGATACCCATTCTATGGCTTTTGTCCACATTGGTTCTTACCGATGCACCTACATCATTTAATGCACCTGTTTGTACCAATTGGTTTCTATAATCCATTAAGTAAAAATTGCCTCGAAGCCAATATTTTTCTGTTGTTGTTCTATAGCCCGCTTCAATATTATTAAGTGTTTCGTGTTTAGGAGTTTGATCGTTGGGGCTATCAACAAAATCGTTACGATTAGGCTCTTTATTACCTACACTATACGAAGCATACACATTAGAATTATTAGTTAATGCATACGTAACTCCCACCTTAGGATTAAAAAAATTAAACTGGTGATCTTCATTTAAGAGACGTAAATCATTGTCGATTCCATGAAGGGTATAATCCACGTTGCGGTATTGTAAATCCACAAATAAGTTCATTTTATTTAACTGGTAATCGAGTTTTCCATACATAGTAAAGTCTGTTTTAAAGCCATTATTATCGTAATACTGCTCTCTAATGGAGGTGTTGCCTGCATGTTGTGCCCAAATTAGCTCTCCAAAATGGTCTCCATCATATTGGTTCCAAGCACCTCCTATTAATAGATTCATTTTTTTTGAAGGGTTGTAATCCATCGAAAATGTAACTCCATAAAAATCATTATCTAGCCATCTTCTTCGTATTAAATCGGTCGAAGAAATAGTATCGTTGCCTATAATGGGTCTTTCAAAACCATAATCCTCAAAATCTTCGTCTTTTTTAAATTGCTCGTAATAGCCAGCACCTTTGGTATAATGTAAGGCGGTATTCCACGTTATTTTGTCACTCAAATCCCAGGCATATAATAATTGGTAATGGGTTTGGGTGTAATTATCTACTTGGTTATCGTATGTATAGCGGTTATAAGTTCTGCCTGAATTTAATAAATTGTCAGCGTCTTCGGTATCTAACCCATTACGATCAATATAATCTTGCATGCCTTGCGCATCGTTATTTATTCGGCTTTCGGGTACGCCATACCACGATTGGTAGGTAACCTCATTGCCAGAGAATATATTAAGTTTAAGCATGCTTTTTTTGCCATAATATCCACCCGAAATATAAAATCCTCGAAGGTCAGAGCTAGCACGATCTACATACCCATCGGAGGCTATATTTGAGAGCCTAACATCCATCGTAAATTTATTGTTTAGCAAGCCTGTACCAGCTAAAACGGTGTGCTTTCGAGTATTAAAAGTGCCAAAACTATTATCAATACTTACATAAGGGTCGGGGTTTAGTGTTGAAGTTTGAATATTTATGGAGGCACCAAAAGCACTAGGCCCATTGGTAGAAGTGCCTACTCCTCGCTGTACTTGCACCGATTCTACCGAAGAGGCCATATCGGGCAGGTTTACCCAAAACACCCCTTGAGATTCAGAATCATTATAAGGTATTCCGTTAAGTGTTACATTTATACGGGTGGCATCACTTCCTCTAATTCTAATGCCTGTATAGCCTACACCTGCTCCCGCATCCGAGGTTGTTACTACAGAAGCTGTTTGTTCTAACATATAAGGAAAATCTTTTCCGGTATTTAGCTTTTTAATCTCCGCTTTGGTTACAGTACTAAAAGTCATTGGAGCGTTATCGCGTGCTCTTGTAGCCCTTATAATTACTTCATCCGTCATAATAGATTTTTGGGTTAACCCAAATGTTTGTGTATCGTTCGATTGGGTCGCTACACCTTCATAAGTTTCGTATCCTACAAATGAAATTTTGATGGTGTACTTAGTTTCTTTCAGTTGTTTAAACCGAAACGTACCCAATAAATTACTAATGACAGATTTATTGGTACGTAAAAGTTGAATGGTGGCATTTTGTAGTGGTTTCTGAGTTTCGGCATCTACTACCAAACCATTAATTTGAGCCTGTGCAAAACCGTATGCACTTAGTAACAGGGTTACTAGAAATAATCTTTTCATGTTAAATTAATAAATAGGTTAAACAAAATTAGAGACAGGGGCTCTCTAATATATAGTCTATCCAAAACTCCCTACGGCCGCATTATCGGCATCAGGTTCATTGGGTATATTCTCAGCCTGTA
>CAZGDC010000111.1:0-2853 GCA_964524405.1 uncultured Roseivirgaceae bacterium | reverse complement strand
GCTTAAAATAGAAGTGGTGGCATCCCAATATGGGAGAGCTGCTGGTTCTAAATCTGTAAATATTTTTGGTAGGTGCTCTAAGAAATAACCGAAGCAGATAATGCCAACACCAGATGCCACAAGAAGCATCATATTTGTTTTTAAAGAATTTGTAGAAACAGGCAACTCTGCCTTGCCATTCTTTTTATTATGAACCCAATAATACCACCCATAAATATTGAGAATTAGAAAAAATATATGGAGAAAAAAATCTCCGTATAACTTAACATCCCAAAAAATAACGAAAGAAATAAACACATAAATAATGCCTGCTGGCCAAGTGTATATATTTTGCTTAATTAACCACCAAACTGTAAGTAAACCAAAAAACAACCCAGCTAATTCAAGCATATCAATATGCCTTGCATACTCAACTACTCCATTTAAAAATTCATTCATCTATAACTTATCTAATGTTTTGGATCTATTGTCTAAAGTCTTGTGTCTAATATCTTTTCACCGCTCTTGTCATTTCAAATTTACCCGGTGGGCCAGGTAAAGATTCAACCATAAAACCTGCCGTTTTTAGATCTCTTTTTAATTGCCCTTTGGCAGAGTAGGTAACAAAAACACCATTAGGATTTAATATATTATAGCACTTTTCTATTAGTGCATAATCCCACATTTCGGGTTGTTTACTAGGTGCAAAGGCATCAAAATAAATAAGATTGTAAGTACGGGTAGTAATAAAGTCTTTAAAAGAGGCCTCTGTTTTAATAAGACCTAAATTTTCTGTTATCATTTCCTCGTGTTCCCATGGGCTTGCATGCAATTTGTTAAAAAGCTTAATATCACAGCCAAGTTGTTTAGGATAATTTAATTGCGAAGAAATTTCATTAGCTAAAGGATAAAGTTCAATGCTATGGTAATTAACTTTTACACTCAACTCTTTTGCTTTTAAAGCTGTTAATAAAACGTTTAGTCCTGTTCCAAAGCCAACTTCAAAAATGCTTAATTCTTTCGCCTTATTCTTAGCGAACCAATATTCTAAACCGTGTTTTATAAACACATGCCTCGACTCTTGAATAGCCCCATGGCTAGAATGGTAAGTTTCATCTAACTCAGGTACGTGCAAAGAATGAGAGCCATCTTCAGTAATGAATAGCGTTATTTTTTCTTTATTTACTTCCAACTTCCGACTTCAAATTTTTTACAATAAGCACATTGGCATAAGCGGCCACTCCATCCTCCCTGCCCACAAAACCTAATTTTTCGGAGGTTGTTGCTTTAATAGAAATGTCGTCTAATTCGATACCCATTACATCGCTTAAAATTTTACACATTTTAGGAATGTGAGGGTTTACTTTGGGTGCTTCTAGCGCAATAGTGGAGTCGATATTGCCAATGGAATAGCCTTTGTCTTTAACCAGAGCAACAACATCCTTTAATAAAATTTTAGAGTCTATTCCTTTATAAGCCGCATCTTGGTCTGAAAAATGAAAACCAATATCTCGTAAGTTGGCAGCTCCTAGCAGCGCATCGCAAATAGCATGAATAAGCACATCGGCATCTGAATGCCCCACCGCCCCCTTGCTATGTTCTAATTTAATGCCGCCAAGCCAAAAATCTTTTCCTTTTTCTAATTTGTGAACATCGTAGCCAAACCCTGTGCGTATTTTCATATTAATTTGATTTTGCATTATAGTACATAGTACTTGCATTCGATTCAATTAAAATAGAATGAGCCATCTTATCAATATCATCAACCGTAATATTTGCCATTATTTTAAGCTCTTTATTGGTTCTATCTAAATCGTTTAAAATAAAGCCATAGGCCAAATTCATGGCACGGTCTAATAAATCAATATCGCCAAATGCGTGGGTTGCTAATGCTTGGTTTTTGGCTTTTTCTAAAGCCATTGCATCAACACCCTCTTTTAAAAATTGATTAACTAAGTAATCAATTTCAGTTTCTGCATCTTTAAAAGTAGTATCGTTGGCTAGCTTTCCAGAAATAACTAGCAGGCCAGGGTCGGCTGAACCAAGTACATAAGCAGCCAATTCTGTAAATACAGATTTGTCTTCAACAAGGGCTTTGTAAAGAATAGATGATTTTCCTCTTCCTAAAACATCGCTTAATAAATCAGCCGTATAGTAATCAAGAGAGTTTCTCCCAGGCATGTGGTAGGTTTTATAAAAAGCATTAACAGGCACATCAGATGCTACATTTAAAAATCTTTTGCCTTCTTGTTTAGGCTCTTTAACCTCATTTCTAATAATATCTTTTCCTTTAGGAATATCGCCAAACCATTTTTTTGCAAGCTCAAACCCTCGCTTAACCGTAATGTTACCAGCCAAAACCAAAATGGCATTATTAGGAATATAATAGGTGTTGAAAAAAGCTCGAACATCCTCCATTTTGGCTTCTTCAATTTGGCTTATGTTTTTACCAATAGTAGGCCATTGATAGCTATGTTTTTTATAAGCAAGTGCTCTTAATTTGTGCCATACATCACCGTAGGGTTGATTGAGGTAACGCTGTTTAAACTCCTCTATAACTACTTTTCGCTGTACCTCTAAGCCATTTTCATTAAAAGCCAATCCAAGCATCCGATCCGATTCTAACCATAAACCCGTTTCTATATTTTCTGCTGGCACAGTTAAGTAGTAATTGGTATAATCAGGGGTAGTAAACGCATTATTTTCTCCGCCTGCTTGTTGCAAAGGCTCATCGTATGAAGGAATATTAATAGAACCACTAAACATTAAATGTTCAAATAAATGAGCAAAGCCTGTTTTGTCAGGGGTTTCATCACGAGAACCGACTTTATAGGCCACATTTACCACCACCACCGATGAGGTTGGGTCGGGGTG
>CAZGDC010000110.1:0-8049 GCA_964524405.1 uncultured Roseivirgaceae bacterium | reverse complement strand
GCAAGAATAGCCCTAGTGATTTGAATAAATTTGAAAATAAATTCGTTTTTTTCATAATTTGTTACATTTAGTTACCCGTTAAAATTAAATTGTCTATATCCCATGAGGATGATGAACTACTTGTTCCACCCACAAATTGTAATGCTAAATAAAATTCTGTACCTGTAATACCTATAATAGCGCCATTCACGTTAGTCCACGTATTTGACCCTGCTGCTGGAAAGCCAGCATTAATATCGGTTAATACGTTCCACGTAAACCCTGTGGGGTCGCTACTGCCATCATAGTCTGACGACCATTGTACAACCACTTGCCCAGGCCCATCGAAAAAGGAGTTTACATAAAATGATAAATTTACTTGCCCATAGCCCGATAAGTTAATGGGGTTCATAACAAGCCAAGCATTGCCTTCGCCTTCTTCGCCTCCAAAAGCACTTGCTCTAGGGGCACGGCTGCCATCCTCCATTCCATTTGATCTACAACCCCAGCCTCTATCGGTTTTAAAACCAGGCACAATTACTTCTGTAAACCCAGAAGGCACTGAAAACTCTTCGATACAATCATTAAAATTATAGCTTATGGTAATGGGTACAGTAGCGGTAAGCGTTAGGCTAAATTCTTGAGTAAAGGCTTGCCCCAAGGCTATATTAGTTCCGGCTTCTAATTGAAAAAGTACAGTTTTGCTATCGGTTACTGCTTTGGTAATACCCAGGTATTTTATTGTCGCTTCGGTAGCACCTGTTGTTAACGCAAGGCTAATTTGCCCTGAGCTAGCGGCAGGTTCGGTGGTGTAATCAACCCCATACACAAAACCATTTATGCCAAGCACATTAATAGTAACAGAGGCATCGGTTGTAAGTGCCACATTAAACGCAAGGTTAATTTCTACCTCTTCAGAATCTAATGCGCGAAGTTGTTGGGCACTTTCTGAAAAGCCAATGGCTTGGTTAGATGTAAAACCTAGGTCGGTATCATCGCAGGACGATACAACGAGTAAGAATACAAAGGCAAGGGCTCTATTTAATTTATTTTTCATATTATTCTCCTAAAAATTGCAAATCGTCTAATGTCCAAGAAGAGGAGCTTGAACTTGTTCCTCCTTCGTATTGAATGGCTATAAATGCTTTCTCTTTGCCCACCAATTCGTTTAAAGAAACAAAAATTGGTACAAATAAGCCATCGGGGCCTGCATCTCGACCGGAGCCTGCATCGGGCAATTGGCTTTCAAAGCCAGCTACTGTTTCCCATGTAAATTCTTCGGGGTTGCCCGTGCCTGGATAATCGAATGAATAGTACATTTGAATAGATCCTGAACCTGAAAAAAACGATTCTATCCACACTCTAAAGTATAATATTGTAAGTGTTGAAATATCTAGTTTACCCCCACTGTCTAAATCTACGCTATCCATATCCAAAATAAGCCAAGCATTATCGCTTCCAGGGTCGCCTCCAAAAGCACTGGCTTGTAAGGCTTCGGTATCGAGTAAGCCAAAAGATCGGCAGCCCCAACCTCTGTCGGTTTTAAAGCCAGGTACAACTTCTTCGGTAAATGGGGCTGGTACTTCAAATTGGGTACATCCATCAAAAGGCATGTGTGTTAATATGGGCGGTATGTCATCATCAATAATTTCAAACGTAAAATCATTGCCAGCATAGGATTTTAGTATTCCATTAAGGCCAGCCACATTAAAATCAATCTTGTTTCCGTTTGTAAACTCCTCATTATTAACTGGGCTAATGGTAAAAGTAGCTGATGAGCTACCAATGGCTGCCGATACAATAATTTCGCCTGCTACAAGTTCAGCAGGGTTGGTTATATAATCTTTTCCATAAACGGCACCATTGCTATTTACCCCAATTTTTAATTGGGCATCTTCGTAAAGAGGAAGCGAAAAGTTGATTGTTACCGTTATTGGTTGGGCACTATCTTCAATTGCTGATGCATAAAAAGTAGGTCCAAAAGTTACGGCAATTTGTTCGTCAATATTTTTATCGCAACTTGTTAACGTTAGTACTAAAACAGCTGCTGTAGCTTTTAGTAGTGTTTTTGTGTGGTTTATAAGTTTCATACTATTAAAAATAAACAGTTAGGCTAGCATTAAAATTAATGGCAAATCCATAGTCTTCGCCTGCAAAACGAGCATCGGATCTTCTAATAAAGCGTTGGTTAAATACATTATGCACATTTACACCTGCTCTTGATCGTAATTCCCCTACACTAAAATAATACCCTCCATATATATCTGTTAAATTATAATTGGGTAACCGCCTAACATGGGCGGCTGATTCGCTGGTAATGGCAGCAGGGTCGTATTGTTCAAATAATCGACCAAAATAATTAAACCTAACCCCTATGTAGGCATTTCTAAAACCTTTGTAATGCCCTCCTATATAGGCAGTTGTTTGCGCAGCATTGCCTACGGGTAAACCCTTGGCAAATACACGTATGGTGCCTGCATCGTTGCCTAAGTCATCGGTTACGGTAGCTTCAATATTATTAGTCCATCTCCAATCTCCAATCGAGGCCATTCCTCTTATTTCAAAGTTATGGGTTACATTATATACCATGTCAAATTCAATGCCTTTATGGAGGGCATTTTGTCCAGTAATTGCAAAAAAGGTTCTATCTCCACTTTCTGGATCGGTTACAAAATAGCTAAATGCTTTATCATCCCAAGTGGTGTAATAAGCATTTATATTCATTTTTAATTTGCTAGAATTATACCTGTAACCAATTTCGCCTGCTAATACGGTTTCACTTTTTAGTCCTTTTAAATAAGTATTGCTATACCTAGCATCTACAAAGGCGTTTCTTAAAAAAGGAGCTCGTGTAAAGGTTCCGCCATTTGCAAAAATGCTATGCCGTCCGTTAATTACATAATTAACACCTGCTTTTACGTTATAATTATTAAACACTCGTTTATCGGAATTGCCATAGGAGTTTTCAATATTAAAACTGGCACCATTCCAAAAATTGCCTTGCCTCCACATTCTTACGCGGGCATAATTGGCAGAAACAAATAGGTTTAAATTTCCAATGGTTTGTTCAATTTGACCAAAAACAGAACCCCATTGTACATTTCCATTATAATCATAATTTATTCTATCGCCTAAACGAGCTACTCTGTTAGGGGTTAAAATATCTCTATCAGTACCCCCATTTTCATCTAACCAGTAATCGCCTTGCAATAAATCAAATACTTCGCCAAAATGCATGGCGGTATAATCTCTAAAATCAACCCCTCCCACAATAGACGTATTATCGTTTACTTGAAAATTAAAATTAGAAATAATACCATACCAATTATGATTATTATACCTAGCTTCTAAAATATACTGCGATTGTGCTCCTGTAATTGTTGGAGCCAACGGGTTGCCATTAGGCGAAAAAACCGACTGCTCATTGGCCACATTTTGAGCCGCCATATAATCCCAATCTTGGAAGCCTTCATTGGTAGATGGGGCTGCTCCTACACCTGGTGCCCTTACTGGGCTTGTGCCATATACCCTGGCAATAGATGCGTACGCAGAAGAAGATACGGTCATTCTCTCATTGAGTTTCCATATATGTAAGAGTGTACCTTGTGGTTTATGCGATTTGTTTTGAGACCCATTTAATAACCCACCTTGATAATAGCCTACCGATGGATTAAAATAAAAATCGTTTCGTAATTCATATTCGGCCGTACTGGTATTCCAAGCTCTACCTCTATTTACAGGGGCTCCAAATACGGAGAATAAAAGGGTATGGTTGTCTGAAATCTTTTTAGAAACAGCTAAATAATAAGACCAAGCATCTGCAAATCCTCCTTTTCTATAACCTTCGCCTACGGTTCGTGATCCTTGAAAAGAAAATGCCCATCCTTTATTTAATTTTCCCGAATTTAAGGTAACTCTATAACGGCTGTCCCAAGTACCATTGCCAAATAACACCTCTGCTTTTCCTCCTTTTTTTGCATTGGCAGGCTCGGTTACAATATTAATGGTGCCCCCCACAGAGTTAACACCTAACTTAGAAGCTCCAAGCCCCCGTTGCACTTGCATATTTCTAGTTATTTCGCTTAACCCAGCAAAATTTGCCCAAAAAAGTCTGCCATTTTCCATATCATTTAATGGTACTCCATTAATCATAAACAAGGTTTCGGTTTGATCAAAACCACGGATATTTATACGTGCATCCCCAAAAGTTCCGCTTCCTTTGGTGGCATAAACACCTGGCGTTGAATTTAATAATTCTGGCAAGGGCATACCACCTAGTTGTTGACTAATTTGCTTAATGCCTATTGAAGATGCAGCTACTGGTGTTTTTCGGTCATCTACCATATCGGCAAAAATCATAATTTCTTCTAACCCGATGGAAGAAGAAGCGAGCCTAATAATGCCTGCATTAATATGGGATCCGTTTGACACTTCCACCTGAATCGTTCTTTTTTCGTAGCCAACATACGAAAATTGCAATTCCATTTCTCCTACTTCAACTTCTGTAAGTTTAAATTTTCCATCCAAATCGGTAACAACACCTTTGGTGGTATTGGGAATAAGTACACTAACCCCAATTAAGGTTTCTTTTGTTGTTTCATCAACCACTACCCCATACACAGTGCCCGACTGAGAGTAGCTTGATAAATACATGCTTCCAAGTAGAAGTAGAAGTATTGCTTTTTTATACATAAAATGTTTTTTACAATGCTAATGATTAGCGTTAAATTATAATACTATTGCACAATAATATTTAAAAAATTGACAATATTTAAACTAAACTTAATTAATGAGGTTACACCATGTCTTTTTAGCAGCTCTGTTGCACTTTGTTTTTTTTGGCGTACCATCGTACTCTCAACCTAAAAAGGTTGGTTTTTATAATTTAGAAAACCTTTTTGACATAGTTGACGATAAAAAAATAAGAGATGAAGAGTTTTTACCTACGGGAAAAAATAAATGGGATGAAGAAAAATATACGAATAAACTAGAAAAAATGTCTGCTGTTTTGGCGGCTATGAATCTTGATATTATAGGAGTAAGCGAGGTAGAAAACAGAAAAGTATTAGAAGATTTAGCTACCCACCCTAACCTTATAAAGCTGCGGTATCAAATTATTCACTTTGATTCGCCCGATCGAAGAGGAATAGATGTAGCACTACTTTATAAACCTCGTAGTTTTCGCCCTTTTTCTACGGCAATGATACCTGTATGGACAGCCAACGACCCCGACTTTATTACGCGCGACATTTTACTAGTAAAAGGGTTGATGGGCAATGATACATTATCCGTTTTTGTTAATCATTGGCCATCACGAAGAGGTGGAAAAGAAGATAAACGTATTTTAGCGGCTCACGTATTACGAAAATCTGTGGACTCGCTGTTTAACTTAAATGCCCAAGCAAAAATTATTTGCATGGGCGATTTTAATGATGACCCAACGAATAAAAGCCTAAAAAAAATATTGAGATCCGTAGGAAAAATTGAGCAATTAGAAGACAATGCTCTTTTTAATACAAGTTTTAGTACCTTTAAAAAAGGATATGGCACAGCCGTGTATAGAGGTTCATGGAACCTGTTCGACCAGCTAATAATTTCAAAATCATTAGTTAAACTCACAGAGCACTCATTGCAATACGCATTAAGCTCTTTTACTATTTTTGCCCCCAAATGGATGCAGGTGCAAACGGGCGAAGATAAAGGAAGCCCTTATCGAAATTTTTCGTATGGGGTGTATCAAAACGGTTATAGCGACCATTACCCTGTTTATATAACATTAAATTATTAATACAAATGAAAAAATATGTAATCCTATTGGCATTATTAGTTTCGATACTAAGCCTCTATAATTGTAGGGAAGTTATTATTCCTAAGCCTCCTATTCAAATTTTAGATGACGATGGCGATGGAGTGCTTACTACCGATGAAGACATTAACGGAGATGGAGACCCCACCAACGATGATACCGATGGAGATGGAATACCCAATTATTTAGATACAGATGATGATGGCGATGGCATTGAAACCATAGACGAAGATGCCAATGGTGATGGCGACCCTACTAATGACGATACCGATGGCGATGGAATACCAGATTATTTAGATGCCATACATAATGGAGGAGATCCTGTTGATGGCACGTATGCGAATTGCCTAGATATATTATCGAGCAACACGCTTGATGTTGTTACGTGGAATATTGAAAACTTTTCAAACACTAACTCCAATGAAGCAGAAATAAAAATAATAATAGAAACGATGGATGCCGATATAATTGGCGTGCAAGAAATTACAAATATTTCTGATTTTAATGCATTGGCCAGCTCTATAAATGGATGGGAAGGCAAGGTCGTTAATTTGAGTGGCGGTTTAGAAGTTGGTTATTTTTATAAATCGTCTGAAATAACATTAATAGGTAATTTATTTACCATTTACGATGATAATTCAAATGCTTTTCCAAGATCGCCAGTAGTGGGCAAGTTTAGGCATGTTTCAGGATTTGAAGTTACGGTTATTAATATTCACTTAAAATGCTGTGATGGCAGTGAAGGTAGGCGAGAAGAAGCATCCAACCTTCTTAAAACTTATATTGATAATAATTTAGCCAACGAACCTGTTATTTTACTGGGCGACTTTAATGATGAAATACAAGAATCAGCCTCTGAAAATGTTTTTCAAAATTTTATTGACGACTCCAATAATTTTAAATTTTCCGATATGGGCATTGCTCAAGGAACTAATGCCAATTGGAGCTACCCAAGCTGGCCAAGTCATTTAGATCATCTACTTATAACCAACGAATTGTTTACTAAGCTAGAAGGTACTTTTACATTAAAACTCGATGACTGCCTAGGCAGCTACGAATCAACCGTATCGGATCACAGACCTGTTATGTCACGGTTTAATGTAGAGTAATGCCACTTTAAAATCAAACTGCTTAACGAAGAAATTAGAGACTCCCTTAAATACGCAAGGGGCTTCGGTAACTGTTTACCCAAAATAAAGTGTAGCAAAAAAAGAACTTTTTTTGCTACACTTTAGCTCATTTTTTACCTACCTACCTACCTACCTACCTACCTACCTACCTACCTGGCAGGCAGGCGTAAAATATTATTCATAAAACTATTCAGGCTAAGCTTTTTAAGTAAAACCAACCGCTATCTAATGTGCACTCGCTATCTTTACAGGGTGATAATTAATCATTTTTTTAACATAATATAATAAGTATATGAAAATTCATTCTTTTATAATAATAGCAGTAGCGGTTTTTTTCTTATCTAGCTGTGTAATAGTTAGACCTGGAGAAGTAGGCGTAAAACAAAAACTAGGAAAACTTTCTAACGAAGTGCACGAGCAAGGAGCTGTTTGGTTTAGCCCATTTACAACAGTCGTTATAAAAACTAATATCCAAATAACCGATTTAAAGCTTGTTCAAAATTTGCCAAGCAAAGAAGGGCTTAGTGTTAAAGCTGATATATCCATCCTTTACCGGATAGCACCATCGTATGTGCCAAAAGTAATTAGAGAATTAGGCAAAGAGTACGAGGTTATCATAGCTAATGTATTCAAATCGGCTTCATCCGATGTATGCGCTCATTATTTAGCAAAGGATATGCACTCTGGGAAAAGGTACGAAATAGAAAAAGCCATTAAAGTTAGAATGGCCGAAGTTCTTAGTAAGCAAGGGATTGTTGTAGAAGAAGTGCTAATGAAGAGTATTCAGTTGCCTGCTAGGTTATCCAAGTCGATTGAAGAAAAGCTACAAGCAGAACAAGATGCTATGAGAATGGAGTTTATTTTACAAATAGCAAGAAAAGAAGCTGAACGGAAAATTATTGAAGCCACAGGCCAAAGTAAGGCGCAAATTATACTCTCAGAAGGCTTAACCGATCAAATTATTAGAATGAAAAGCATCGAAGCCTTTAACGAATTAGCTAAGTCTCCTAATGGAAAAGTAATTATTACCGATGGGAAAACACCTTTCCTAATCGAAGTAGATTAAAAAATTAATTTTCTACTAGTGTTAAGTTAAGTGTGAAATGGTGGTTAAGTTGAAGTTATTTATGTTTT
>CAZGDC010000109.1:0-8128 GCA_964524405.1 uncultured Roseivirgaceae bacterium | reverse complement strand
CGATGGAAACATACGAAACCAACTAATTTGTCTTAATTTAGATGCCATAACCAACCCTAATATTTTAGTATGAAAATAATTTTCAATTTAATCGTTTCAATACTTCTAGTTGTTTCTTTACATACACAAGCGCAAGAAAATATAAACCCTGAAGAGCAATTAAAAAAACTTGGCATTAAATTGCCTCCTGTTAGCAAACCCGTAGCTAATTATGTAAAATGGGTTCGAACAGGTAATCTTATCTTCTTATCAGGGCATGGGCCATGTAATTTAGAGGGCATTCCAAAAGGGCAATTAGGAGATGAGCTAACCACAGAGCAAGGATATGTTGCTGCACGCCAAGCAGGCATCTGTTTGTTGGCTACTTTAAAAGATGCGGTTGGTGGAGACTTAAATAATGTGGTAAAAATTGTTCGTGTTTTTGGCTTGGTAAGCTCTACCGATACATTTACAGATCAACCTAGCGTAATGAATGGCTGTTCCGATTTATTGGTGGAGGTTTTTGGAGCTAAAGGGAAGCACGTAAGAGCTGCCGTAGGCACCAATGTATTGCCCTTTAATATTCCTGTAGAAATTGAAATGGTGGTGGAGGTAAAAGACTAATGCCCTACAAAAAAGTGTTGGTTAAATATTTATTACGCACTGTACGATAAATATAAAAATCGGAGTCAATACTGGCGATTTCTAAACAGTTAATTTTCTCAGCAGCTACCATAAGAGAAGCATCCGCTAAATCCATTGGCACATCGTTAAACTTTTTAGTCAGTTCAATTATTCGTACTAAATGATTGGCGTTTAAATCTATGAGTTTTACAGCTCCTTGTTCTAGCCAAAGCAAAAAATTAATTTGGGTCTGAGTGTTAAAATCTAATAGGTGACATACTTCGGTTATTACTGGCCATGTGCTGCAAAGTTGTCCTTCAAACCCTTTAATGTACCGAACGGCTCTTAGATGATATTTGTCGCTATTGTCGAAAAGAGCAATTAAAGGACCCGCATCAATAAGCGTGTTTCTCATGTAGTTTTTGCTTTAGCTTCTTTTTATAAGTAGTGGAGGCATTAGGGTTTCCACTACCGGCTGCACCAAATAAATCTACACCTATTTCATAGGCAGATAGTTTAATCTCTTGTTTCGTAAAGTACATGGCTAGTGCTTCTTTCACAATAAAAGATTTTGTTGAATTATTATCTACACTATAATTATTCAACTTTTCTTCTAGCTTTTTATCTAATCTAACGTTAAGCATGGCAAATTTATTTATGTAATACAAATGTAATACATAATAGTTAAATTTCAAAATTTAGCGTAAAACTCCAAAATATAAAACGATATTAAAGAGGGCATTGTAAAGGTTAAAATGTTTACGAAATATTTTTTGGGAATTGATTTTTAAAAAAGAGTATCTTTGCACACCTAAAATATTGAAATTAAAAATTAAAGAGGGTCGAAGCCCAATATACATTATGGAGTTATATCTTGATTCAGCCGATTTAGAAGAAATTAAAGAAGCATTTGGCTTAGGGTTTATTAAAGGCCTTACCACTACACCCACATTTATGCACCGCCATGGTGTAACAGATATTGATGGATTAATTGTTGAACTATCTAAAATTGTTCCAATCCTTCAAATTGAAGCATTAGGCGATACCGCAGAAGAAATTTTAGCAGAGGCTGAAAGGCAATTAGCATTAGGGCTCGATATTGAAACAACCGTATTTAAAATACCTGTTTCATTAGAAGGCGTTAAGGCTTGCAAGTTGCTTAAAGACAAAGGGTTTAAGGTAAATGTGCACTTAGTTTACACCTTGCAACAAGCCTACATGGCCATGGAAGCAGGAGCAGACTATGTATGCCCATTGGTAGGTCGTTTACAAGACCAAGGTACCGATGCACTTGATTTAGTTGCCCAATGCGTTGATGCCGTTGAAACATACGGATACGATTCTAAAATTATGTTCTCATCGGTTCGTTATCCAGAGCATATTCGTAATGCTATTAATATTGGCGTGCATGTTTGTACTGTACCTTGGAAGGTAATGAAACAATTAACCTCTAATCACTTTACCGATGTAGGTATTTCTCAGTTTGTAGAGCATACTAAATTAATGACGGTAAAGGTGAAGGATGTTCTTTCGGCTAAAAACCCTATGGTAACAATGAAAGACTCTGTTACAGATGCATTGGTTAAAATGACCGCTTCTGGCTTTGGGTGTGTAGCTGTAATGGATAATAATAAACTAGTGGGCACATTTACCGATGGCGATTTACGAAGACTAGTAGAAGCAAATGGCGAAGGAGCAGTAAGCAAAAAAATGGGAGACCTCTCTTTTAACCCTCCAATTACAATTCAAGGAGAAGTGCTACTACACGATGCTTCCGTTTTGTTTCGCGAAAAAGGCATTGATAACCTCATTGTTTTAAATGGAGAAGAAGTTGTTGGTCAAATTGATATCCAAGATTTGAAATAGCCAGCAATGGATTTTTCGGATGTAAATGATATAAAAAAAAGTGTTGAAATAGCAGGGGGGGAATTTATTTCCCCCCTTGCCGTTTTTACAAAAAAATTGCCCGCTATAAAAGCGTTTGTGTTCGATTGGGATGGCGTATTTAATAGTGGGTTTAAACAAAATAATGAGGGAAGCCCATTTTCAGAACCATCGAGTATGGGCTTAAACATGCTACGTTTTAGTGGGTATTTAAAAAATGGGGTTATTCCACTTATATTTATTATTACAGGCGAAAATAATGTGCCCGCACTAAAGTTGGCGCAACGCGAGCATTTTGCCGCAGTTTATTTAAGCGTACGAAATAAGCTCGTAGCACTAAAACATATTAAAACAGCCTTTGGTATAGCAGCACATGAGGTCGCCTTTGCTTATGATGATATATTAGATTTAGGATTAGCTCAAAAAGTAGCCTTGCGATTTCAAGTTAAGCGTAAAGCAAATCCATTAATGGATGCGTTTGTAAAAGTTAATAATTTGGTAGATTATAAAACAGGAGCAGAAGGGCAAGAGCATGCGGTTAGAGAAATTTGCGAATTAATTATTGGATTAAATGGAAATTACAATTTAACCATTAATGAAAGAATGAATTTCTCTTCAACATACCAACACTATTTAAAAGAGAGAAACAATAGTAAAGCATTATTTTTTGAAGGAAAAACAGAAAAAATACACCCTTACATTATTTTTTAATCCATTATTTAAATTTGTTATTTAGAAAGAATCTAAATAATTAAAAACTAGCCTTAGTTCCGCATTACTTCAACTATTAATTGGTTATTTTTGTGTCACTTTAGAGAATAATAATTCGATTGAATATATGTCTAAAATAGTTAAACTAAAAAAAGGATTTGACATCAACCTAGCCGGTAAAGCTGAAAAGAAAATTTCAGATTCACTTTGCTCGCAAACGTATGCCGTTAAACCCACCGATTTTATCGGAATGCAACGCCCTAAGGCACTAGTGGCCGTTGGCGATTCAGTAAAAGCAGGTACACCCATTCTTTTAGATAAAAAGAATGCAACGGTAAATTATGTTGCGCCCGTAAGTGGCGAAATTGTAGATATCAAAAGAGGTGAGAAAAGAAAGCTTCTTGAAATTGTCATTCTAGCCGATAAGGAAATAGAATTTGAATCATTTACAAGCCATTCGTCTAGCGACCTAATCAAGGTAAGCAAAGATGATTTAAAAGCACAAATGCTTAAAGCAGGTGTGTGGCCAAATATTATTATGCGTCCTTTTGGTGTGGTAGCAAATGAAAATGATACCCCTAAATCTATTTTTATAAGCGGGTTCGACTCTAGCCCTTTATCTCCCGATTATAATGTAATTTTTAAAGGAGACGATAGAGCCTTTCAAGCAGGGATATCGGTTCTGAAAAAATTTACAGATGGGTATATTCACATTAACGTAAATGCAGCAGACGAAGTAAACCCCATGTTTTTAAATGCGGAGGGTGTTCAAATTAATAAGTTTATAGGTAAACACCCTGCTGGAAATGTGGGCATTCAAATTCATCATATCAGCCCTATTGCTAAAGGAGAGGTGGCTTGGACGGTAGCTCCTGCTGGAGTAATTCAAATTGGCAAATTATTTTTAGAAGGTAAATATGATGCTAGCAAAATAATTGCATTAACTGGATCAGAAGTTAAAAGCCCTCAGTATTATAAAACCTACAGTGGGGCTTGCGCAAAAACATTTACAGAAGGAAATCTTAAAAACGACCACGTGCGCTATGTAAGTGGCAATGTGCTTACGGGGGAAAATGTGGGTAAGGACGGGCACTTAGGTTTTTACACAAACCAGTTTACGATTCTTCCTGAAGGAGACCATTTTCAATTTATGGGATGGATTGCCCCAACTAAAAATAAATTGAGCTTTCATAGAGCAATCGGATTGCTTTCTTTCTTAAATGGAAGTAAAAAAGAATATGTATTAGATACTAATATCCAAGGAGAACCACGTGCATTTGTTCAATCTGGTGCTTTTGAAAAAGTAGTGCCAATGGATATTCTGCCAACGCATCTTATAAAAGCTATTTTGGCAGAAGATTTTGACGAAATGGAAGAACTAGGATTGTACGAAGTGATTGAAGAAGACTTTGCGCTTTGTGAGTTTATCGATGTTTCTAAACATAATGTACAATCCATAGTGAGAGAAGGACTCGACCTTCTTCAGTACAGCTAAAAGATAAATGTGAGTATGAAGTTTATAAGAAACATTGTAGAAAAAGCGAAAGTCCCTTTTGAAAAAGGAGGGAAACTTGAGAAATATCATCACTTATTCGAAACGATTGACACCTTATTGTTTGTTCCTAACGAAACAGCCAAACTAAAAGGCGTGCAGGTGCGAGATGCGGTTGACCTTAAAAGGTTTATGATAACGGTGGTAATTGCATTAGTGCCAGCTTTATTGTTTGGTATGTATAATGTAGGGTATCAATATTATGAAGCAACAGGTTTAGAGCCAACTTCTTCATGGGATTTATGGTGGGTTGGTATTCAAAGAGTAGTACCAATTATTATCATCACGTATCTATTTGGTTTATTTATTACGGAATTTGCCTTTTCAGTAATTCGAAAGCACCCTATTAACGAGGGTTTCTTGGTTTCTGGAATTTTAATTCCGTTGGTAATGCCTCCAACAATTCCATTATGGCAAGTAGCGACAGCTTCCATTTTTGCCGTGGTTATCGCCAAAGAAGCTTTTGGAGGAACAGGAATGAACGTGTTAAACGTAGCCTTAGTAGCAAGAGCATTTTTATACTTCGCCTATCCATCTGATATATCAGGAGATCAAGTTTGGGTTTATTTAGGAGACCAAATGGCCGTTGATGGGTTTTCAGGAGCTACACCTTTAGCATTAGCAGCTTCTACCCTAGAAACAGGACAAAATGTAGTGCAAACATTTGCAGCAAGTACCACTGATTATTCATTTGCTAATTTGTTTTATGGGCTAGTGCCTGGCTCTATTGGCGAAACATCTGTATTAATGATTTTAATTGGAGCTGCCATACTAGTATTTACAGGTGTAGGTAGTTGGAAAGTTATTATAAGCGTATTTGCAGGATCTTATTTAATGGCACTTTTATTAAGTATGGTAGGCGTTAATGAGTACATGATAATGCCTGCTCATTATCATTTGGTTATTGGAGGGTTGGCTTTTGGCGCAGTATTTATGGCTACAGATCCTGTAACTGCAACTCAAACAGAAACAGGGAAATGGATTTATGGGTTTTTAATTGGCGTATTAACTATTATTATACGTGTATTAAACCCTGCTTACCCAGAAGGAATAATGCTAGCAATTTTATTTATGAACGTATTTGCACCACTTGTTGATTATTATGTGGTTGCAGCTAATAAGAAAAGGAGGTTAAAACGTGCAACGATCTAATACATACATATTAATTTTTACCGCTATTATGACGGTGGTGATTGGAGGAATTCTTTCATTTACTTCTCAAGTGTTAGCGCCCGCTCAAAAAAAATCAATTGAGCTAGACACCAAACAATCTATTCTAATGGCGGTAATGCCATTAGAAAAAGGAGACGATGTGCTGGCTATTTATAGCAACAGAATTACGTCTATCGTAGTGGATATTGATGGAAACCTTATCGAAAAAAATAAAAAAGGGAATCCTATTATTGCGGAAGATGTAAACATTCTTAAAAACTTTAAAAAGGACGCTAATAAACGAGAATACCCAGTATTCAAATTTATGAACAAAGAAGATTCTACTAAAATAGAAGCCTATATATTTCCTTTATACGGTGCTGGTTTATGGAATGCCATTTATGGTTACGTAGCTTTAAAAAAAGACTTGAACACCATTAAAGGAGTTGCCTTTGGGCATGTGGCCGAAACACCAGGTTTAGGAGCACGTATTTCAAGCGAAGAAATACAAGATAGATTTAAAGGGAAAACCATTTTTGATGATGGAGGAAACTTTGTATCTGTTACCATGCTTAAAGGCGAAAAAAGAGACCCCTCTTTATTTGGTACGCATGAAGTGGATGGACTGTCAGGCTCAACTTTAACCGCAAAAGGACTTAATGCGATGTTAAAAAATTACCTCGGCTACTACGAATCATTTATTAAGAAAAATCAACATCAGTAATTTATAATTATGAGTACTGAAACTTTAGAACAGCCAGCAGCAAAAGCACCTAGTGAAGCACTCTTCTCTAAAAGGAGAAAACGGTTTGTAACCGACCCACTAGACGATGACAATCCAGTAACCATTCAAGTATTGGGAATCTGTTCCGCATTGGCTGTAACAGTAAAAATGGAGCCAACGCTCATTATGTCAATAGCGGTATTATTTGTAATTGTATTTGCCAATTTAATTGTTTCATTAATTAGAAATTTAGTACCAGGCAGGATTAGAATTATTGTTCAATTAGGCATAATTGCTACCCTTGTAACACTCGTAAGCGAAGTGCTAAAAGCCTATAATTATCCAATGTTTAAAGTACTGGGGGCTTTTGTAGGGCTTATAATTACCAACTGTATTGTTATGGGTAGGCTCGAAGCTTTTGCCATGGGCAATAAAGCATGGGATTCAGCACTAGATGGTATAGGTTCAGGGTTTGGCTATGCGTGGGTAATTTTAGCCGTAGCTTTTTTTAGAGAATTATTTGGGTCTGGAACCATCTTTGATTTTCCAGTTTTTGAAGCCATTGGACTACCTAATTTCCCAATGAATGGTATGATGGTTGATTCTATAGGAGCCTTTATGATTCTTGGAGTTATTATTTGGGTACAAAGAGCTAGAAACGGTTACGTAGAAAATTAAGAGTTATGGAATTATTTAATCTTGGAGTAAGAGCAATTTTTATAGATAACATGGTATTTGCCTATTTCTTAGGCATGTGCTCATTTTTAGCTGTTTCAAAAAAAGTAACAACAGCAATTGGGTTAGGAGCGGCAGTAGTATTTGTTTTGGGTATAACAGTGCCCGTTAACTGGTTGGTGCAAGAATACATTTTAAAAGAAGGAGCTTTAGCATTTTTAGGCCCACAGTTTGCAGAAATAAACTTGGAATTTCTTCAGTTTATTATGTTTATAGCAATTATTGCTGCTATGGTACAGCTGGTTGAAATGGTTGTAGAAAAGTTTTCGCCCGCACTTTATGGTTCTTTAGGAATATTTTTGCCTTTAATAGCTGTAAACTGTGCCATTTTGGGAGGTTCATTATTTATGGTACAGCGTGATTATACGTTTTCTGAAGCCTCCGTATTTGGAATTACTTCTGGCATAGGTTTTATGCTAGCAATTGTTGCTTTGGCAGCCATTCGCGAAAAGTTAAAATACTCCAATGTGCCCGATGCCCTTAAAGGACTAGGTATTACCATGATTATAACAGGATTAATGGGCATTGCTTTTAAATCATTTATTGGTATAGCGATATAATACAATACGTTATTTCTGCAAAGGCAGTAATCTGTATATAAATAGTTGAAAGGTGTTCGATAAGAACACCTTTTTGCTTTTAACAACGCAGAGGATTCATTATACCTTAGAATGAAAAAAATGTATTTCCTTTTCTATGCTGAGAAACAGCAAATCGAAGCATTTTATACCATTTTAATTTTGAGGTGTCGTAATAATTAGATTGAA
>CAZGDC010000108.1:0-8171 GCA_964524405.1 uncultured Roseivirgaceae bacterium | reverse complement strand
TATTCGTTGGAGTTTGCTTTGCAAACAATCTTGTTTCCGACCCAAAGGGTAGGGGAATTAAACCAAATGGGCTATCACCCTACGATTAAAAAACTTAAAAAACTTAAAAAACTTAAATTTGAAACGGATTGTAATGACGATAGAGCTTATTCTCCTAAAGGTAATGATAATGACGTGTAACCTTAACTAAAACGAAAAGGGAGGGTTATAACCAAATAATTAAAAATTATACGACACCTCAAAATTAAAATGGTATAATTTAGTTTTAGAAGTGTTGGATTGCCGATTTAATACCATTTTTCAATCTTTCGGTTGCAGGCAATAAAGGCAAACGAACAAAATTATTGCAAATACCTAATTGAGCTAATAATTCTTTAAGCCCTGTGGGGTTTCCTTCTTCATACATTAGGTTATTAATAGCCTCAAGGCTGCGCACATGCCTATCAGTGGCATGCGTATTACCTTTTATGCTTGCTATTACTAACTGCTTTAATTCTTGGGGCAAGGCATTTGCCAATACCGAGATAGTTCCTTTGCCTCCTAATTTGGAGATTTCGGGTGTAAGCATATCGTCACCAGAAATAAGCATAAACTCTTTGGGTGTTTCATTACTAATTTTAGCCATTTGATTCAAATTGCCAGAGGCTTCTTTAATGCCAATAATACGAGGATGGGCGGCTAGGCTTATGGTTGTAGCTGCTTCCATATTTGAACAAGTTCTGCTAGGCACATTATAAAGAATAATGGGTAATGGCGAGTTATCTGCTAGTTGCGTAAAATGCGCGATTACACCTGCTTGTGTTGGTTTATTATAGGCAGGCGAAGAGGATAAGATGGCAGTAACTCCTTCCAAGTTCAGTTTTTTTGATCTTGCGATTAAAGCCGCTGTGTTGCTGCCACCTAACCCAAAAACGATTGGTAAGTTGGTGGGGTTATTGGCAACCACAAATTTAAGTACTTCTTCTTGTTCTTTTTCTGATACCGTAATGGCTTCGCCTGTAGAGCCCATTACCACCCAATAATCAACGTTTGTTGCCGTATGCTTTAATAGGCGTAAAAGAGCTTCGTAATCTATGGCACCATTTGCTTTAAAGGGTGTTGCCAAGGCAACACCCAAGCCCATTAATTGCTTCATTATCGTATGTTTTTGGTGTAATTATAAACACTATCCACCATGTTTAGTTCGTTGGAGCTTTGAATGATTAATTCAAATAGTTTGTGATAATCTTTTACATTATCGCAAATCCCAACCCTGCATTTAGATTTACTTTTGGCTAATAAGTTTTTAATAATTTCGCCAGGGCTAGAATCTAAACAAATTAAGAAGTCAAATGAAGTATTTGAAAAATTTTGAACGGATTGATTAATAAAACGACCCCAAAAATTCAAATCATTTTTAGAGAATGATTCAAAAGGAAGATGTTTTACCTCAACAGATCGGTCGTAAGCCAATATTTTAACTTTTTTCTTATCAGTTTCTAGTAGTTTTTTTAATTGCTCCGCTAATTTGCTTTTTCCAGGCGTATCGTTACTAAATAATATGCCAAAATTTTGTGCTTGGGCATAAGGTGTACTTGCCCTAAGGTTAATATTCGATTTTAAAAATCGATTTGTTTTATATGATAAAGCCTGTCCTAATATCATTTGAATTACTTAGGTAGCAAAGATTCAAAATCTTCTTCAGAAATAATACGGACTTTCAATTTTTCTGCTTTCTCTTTTTTCGAAGGGCCCATATTATCGCCTGCCACTAAATAATCTAATTTTTTAGAAATGGATGCCACTACTTTTCCTCCATTTGCTTTTATTATCTTTTTTAGCTCATCTCTGCTATGGTGTTGAAATACGCCTGAAATTACAAAGGTGGTATTGGCCAGTATATTGCTTTCTTTCGTATTAGCGGTAGATATAAAATTTAAACCTGCTTGTTTTAATTTGTCGATTTCTTCACGATTTTTTGTCTCTCCAAAGTGGTTAATCACACTTTCTGCAATTCGATCGCCAATTTCTTGTACGGCTATTAGCTCCTCAAAAGAAGCTTCCATAATGGCATCAATGGTTCGAAAATGCTCTATCAATTTTTCTGCTACTGTTTTGCCAACATATCGAATGCCTAAGCCAAAAAGCACGGCTTCAAAAGGCGTTTTTTTCGATTCTTTAATTCCTGCTAGTAAATTAGTTGCCGATAGCTCTTTGAATCCCTCAAGCGATAAAAGTTGTTCTTTTGTTAAGGCATACAAATTAGAAGGTTTCCATAGCCACCCTTTATCAAATAGCAAGGCAATGGTTCGTTCACCTAAACTATCGATATTAAGGGCATTTCGATGGATAAAATGCTGAATTCTTCCTTTAATTTGAGGTGGGCAGGCATCTATATTTGGGCAATAATGCGAGGCTTCCTCTTCTTTTCGTACTAATAGAGTATGGCAAGCAGGGCAGGTGGTAATATAAACAATCGGTTGGCTGCCCTTAGCACGTTGCTCTAAATCAACGCCTGTAACCTTTGGTATTATTTCCCCTCCTTTTTCCACAAAAACAAAGTCGTTTTCATGTAAATCGAGCCGAGCTATTTCATTCGCATTATGTAGCGAAGCTCTTTTTACCGTGGTTCCAGCTAATTGTACAGGTTCTAATTCTGCTACTGGCGTAATTGAACCTGTTCTGCCTACTTGGTAGGTTATATTATTTAGTTGGGTGCAAGCACTTTCTGACTTGTATTTATAAGAGATTGCCCATTTAGGATTTTTGGCGGTAAAGCCAAGTTGCTCTTGCTGCTTAATGTTATTTACTTTAATAACAATGCCATCTGTTTCAACGGCTAATTCGTGTCTTTTTTCACTCCAGAAATGAATATAATTAAGCACCTCTTTAATGGTAGTACATTTTTGATAGGTTTGTGAAACATGGAAGCCCCATTTTTCTAATTGCTGAATGGCTTCTTCGTGCGAATTATGACCATCGGCCAATAGCATATATAAATAGCAGTCTAACTTTCTTTTAGCTA
This sequence comes from uncultured Roseivirgaceae bacterium, assembly GCA_964524405.1. Taxonomy (GTDB): domain Bacteria; phylum Bacteroidota; class Bacteroidia; order Cytophagales; family Cyclobacteriaceae; genus JAKISE01. The sequence continues at coordinate 5,167 of CAZGDC010000108.1, read as the reverse complement.
CTTGGGCAGAATCCATCATTTTTAGACTGCCAGATGCGGTGTTGCGGGCATTGGCGTATAATTCTTCTCCAGCTTCTGCACGTTCTTTGTTCAGTTGTTTAAATACGGTTTTGGGCATAAATACTTCGCCACGTACAATTAAACTATCAAGCCCAGTATTGATTTTTAACGGAATTGATTTAATGGTTTTGGCATTATCGGTAATATCATCACCTTTTGTGCCATCGCCACGGGTAACGGCTCTTGTTAATAGGTTATTTTCGTATTGAAGACTAATGGCAACGCCATCAAATTTTAATTCACAAAAGTACTCGTATGTTTGGCCTTCTAGTCCTTTGGCAACTCGTGCATCAAACTCAAGCAAATCTTCTTCGGAGTACGTATTGCCTAACGAAAGCATCCGTGTTGTATGTACAACTGTTTCAAACGATTTATTAATAGCTCCTCCCACACGTTGGGTAGGCGAATCTGTTTTTTTTAACGTAGGATACTGTTTTTCTAACTCAATTAATTCTTGAAGTAATGAATCGAATCCTTGGTCACTTATGAGTGAAGTATCTTCTAAATAATACGCCTGATTATAGGCGTTTATTTTTTGGTTTAACTCCTCAACCCTAATTTTTACCTGAGCTAATTCCATTTAATTAATTATTCTGCCAAGTGTCATTACTTTGGTCAATGTCTGGTACACGCTTACTATTATTAAGTTCAATTGTTTTAATTTCTGTTATTGGTTTTTGTATTATAAACTTTAAAATAGGGTTTGTCCAAGGCCAATCGCTTACCAAGGTAGATTTTACACCTCCAAATTCGGTTTTTGAGTTTCTCATTATGCGTAAAGGAAAATAGAAAATTTCCTTACTGCCATCTTTATAAGTAATAAAAACTTCGGTGGGCATTGGCATCGCTCCTTTGTTTGCTAAAATTATTTGTGTTGTGTTATCCTTCGCATAAACAGAGTCAATGGCATAGTCTGCATGGTTTGTTGTGCCAATCCAAGTATTAAAGAACCACCCCAGCTCAAATCCTGTTTCTTTTTCAATAAATCTTCTAAAGTCGGTAGGGTTGGGGTGTTTAAATTGCCACGTATTATAATAGGCTCGAAAAGCTTTTGCGAAATTTTCTTCTCCTACAATATAGGCTAACATAGCAGGCACCATTGCTCCCATAGAATAAGAGGCAATGCCATAGCCTAAGTTGGATGCGTAATGATCGGCATGAGTTGTTAAAGGTTCTTGTTTGCCTTGTTTTATAAGGTAGTAATACCCTCCATATCCTCGTGCTTGTGGGTCTTTGTCGCTATTGGTAAGGTAAGCTTTAGTTTTATTACTGGCGTAGGTTGTAAACCCTTCGTCCATCCAAGGGTAGAGGCTTTCGTTGCTTGCCAACACGCCTTGGTACCAGCTATGAAACATTTCGTGAATAGTAACACTTAGCAACCCCGCATAGCTACCTCTGCCGATTATTAAGGTAGCCATAGGATATTCCATGCCTCCATCGCCACCTTGAATTACGCTATAATCAGAGTAGGGGTATTTGCCGAAGTTATCATTCATATAGGCAACAAATTTTGGTGTTTCTTCCATTAATTGAGGCCAAGTATTGGTTGTTATGGAATCTTCTTGGTAAAAGAAGTGCATTTTGGGCCCATTGGGTACTTGTACGGTTTTATGTACATAGTCAGGGTCGGCTGCCCATACAAAGTCGTGTACGTTTTCTGCTTTAAAGTGCCAAGTTAACGGCTTCTTTTTTTTATGTTTTACAGGAACGGATATGTCATCTTGGTAGCCATAGCCAATTTCATTCGCATTTTGTAATAGGCCTGTTGCTCCAATAATATAGCGTGAGTCGAGTGTTATTTTTACATCAAAATTACCCCATACGCCATGAAATTCGCGTGCAACATAAGGGTTGGCGTGCCAGCCTGCATAATCATATTCGCTTAATTTAGGATACCATTGCGCCATAGAATAGTCGATTCCTTCACTATTATCTCTACCTGTTCTTCTAATTTGCATGGGTACTTGCCCCTCAAATGCCATATCAAAAGTGGTGGATGATTTTGGTAAAATAGGATGGGCTAGCGTTACTTCTAAAATAGTACCTATAACTTTAAATTTAATAGAGCTGCCATCTTGTACTAAACTTGTAGGGTAAATTCTGCCTTGTTCATTTTTTGATAGGTTATAAATTCTGTCTTTAACCCTTTTATCTGGGTCTTTAATTGCCCTCGATCGTTCATCCATCATACTGCCAGGCTGAAACGCATTTAAAAATAAATGGTAGTACACTGTTTTAAGGGTATCGGGCGAATTATTGGTGTAAACTAATTTTTGAGTGCCCTCAAATAAATGTGTGTTTACATCAAGGTTTAGGTGCATGGTATAATCTACATGTTGCTGCCACCTAGTGGTTTGAGCCGATGCTGCAAATGTAGAAGCTATTAATAAAATAAGGAGTGTATTTTTCATATATGAATCTTTATGGTATTTTATATAACATTATAAATACGTTGTGTATTCTGGTTAATTCATAAAGCAACCAGAATAGGTTAAACAGCTAAATTAACATAATTGTATGCCAATAAGCTACTTTTTATTCAGATGGTTTATTCATTTGGCTGAGCACTTCATTAATTTCTTCTTCGGTAGAAGTGAGTGCTTGTTTGCACGCTTTTACTAGGGTGCCAGACTCTTTTACCAATTTGGTTATTTTATCAATATCTAATTCATTCGATTCCATTTCATCTACGATTTCTTGCAGCCTAGAAACGGATTTTTTATAATTAAACTTACTCATAATCTAGGGGTTTTTACTGTTTTATCAACGGTTGTTTTAATCCGTTGGCTTGCAGTGATTATTTCGATAGAATCTCCTTTTTTAACTACGGAATTATTGAGAGGGGTGCCATTTTTATATGGGAGGGCATAGCCTCGTTTAAGTAAATGCAATGGATTAAGGAGGGTGATTTTTTGCTCAATAGAAGCAATATGATTTTTTCTATTTAAAAAATAAAATTGACTTGAGTGAGAAATTTTATCCATAAACAAATGTAGTAATCCTTTATTTTTTAAAGTTAAATTAGATGCTTTTAATGCAATAGAAGTGGAAATTTGAGATAAAAGTTCTTTTTCTTGTCCTATATAACTGGCTGCTATTGCGCCAATGTTAGAAAAAATATCTAACATATTGCTCAAGTAGGCTTCCATGCCATCTAAAATAAATTCGGCCACAGCGGTGGGCGTTTTTAATTGCGTATGTGCTACCATATCGGCAATGCTAGTATCTCTTTCATGACCAATGCCCGTTATTACGGGTATTGGAAACTGAGCAATATGACTACAAAGCTCATACTCATCGAAACAGTCTAAATCTAATTGGGATCCTCCGCCACGAATAATAACTACAGCTTCAAATCGATTGTTTTCAATGATCTGATGAAGAGCTCTTATAATACTCTCTGGTGCTTTATCCCCTTGCATACTAGCAGAAAATAACTGGTGGTGTACTTTAAATCCTAGATTGTTCGACTCTAATTGATTGATAAAATCACCATAACCCGCAGCGGTTTCTGAACTTATAATAGCAATGTTTTGAGGTACTAATGGAAGCGTTAGTTCTCGGTTCATTTCCATTACGCCATCCCCTTCCAATTTGGCTATTACTTCCTGTCTTGCTTTTTCTCGCTCGCCTAAAGTAAATGAAGGGTCTATGTCTTTTATGTTGAGGCTAAGCCCATATACTTCATGATACGTAACTTTGGTGTTGGCCAAAACCCGCATGCCCACAGTAAGGTCATTGCCCGTTATTCGGGAAAACCAAGCAGAGATATTTCGGTAGGAGTAGGCCCAAATGGTTGCTCTAGCTTTCGCTATCACTTGGTTTCCTTCTTTTTGCACCAACTCTAAATAGCAATGGCCACTGCTATTAACTTGAATTTGGGCAATTTCAGCCACTACCCAATACGAAGCCTCTAACTGTTCGTCAAGCGTTTTTTTAATTTGAAGATTAAGTTCTGAAAGGCTGAGTTCTTGCATATTAATTTATCAAATCCAAATGTAAGAATACCTGAAATTAAAGGCATCATTTTTAAAGGTAAATAGTGCTAAGAAACCGGCAAACAAATTGATGCCTTTTTTATTTCTTGATAGCTCCTTAGTTTAAGACTCCTTTTGCGCCTTTAGATACCAATGGCACATAGTCAAGTACGTAATTAGGTGCTAGGGAAAAATTTTTGTTTCCCTTCCCAAATTATTGCTCCAAAAAGCAATACCCAAGGGGTTCCGTGCATTATAAGATCAAACCAATCCATAAATTGCATGCCTACTGCACCACCCATAAGCCATTGTACTTTACCTATAATATGTGGAGGTGCCCAAGGGGCTAAACCTAATGTTAAACTTAACAGTAAAAGTTTTGGAATAAGACTTCCTTTTTTTTCTTTAGTAGTTGTGGTCATAAAAAAATAATTTATAAAAAGTTATCTTGAATTTGTTTCATAATTTAGCATTATAATCTAGTTAATTTCCCTATTAATTTTAATTATTCGTACAGGCACTAATTAGATTGAGCTATTTTTTACACTATCGAGGCAAATTTTATAGCATCTCGAACGGCCTTCGGGATGGCATAAAAAATTAATAATGAAAAAGAGGAAAAGAAAAAGTCAAAACGATGAGTTATTACTTTTTGATTCCTTAGGTTCTAAAACACGGTGCTTGCTAGTGTTAAGTTAAGATGATTAATAAATGTATGATATTTTCTATTATATATAGTTTTTTGGCAAATGTACCCTGTAACTCTTACATTAGTTTTTTTAATAGACCTTAAATCCGAAATAAAAATCTATTACAAGCCTTACCATTCTACCATTCTATCACTTTATCTATCATTCTCTTTGTTAGTAAAAGAATTGATTGCAGAATGGATGTCTAAATAGTAATTGTTCTCACCAATAATTTTTTCTATACCCATTCTTTGTAAGGAGTCTCTTGTTGGTTCAATTACATGTGTAAAATACAGTTTAATATTTCTTTTTTTGAGATCCTCTACCAACTCTATGAGTGCTTGGTAAGCAGTAGAATCTATATGCGAAATACTTGCTCCTTGCAAAATAACTAGTTGTAGAGGTTTTCCTTTGGCATCAACTTCTTTGGTAATAGAATCT
>CAZGDC010000107.1:6059-8193 GCA_964524405.1 uncultured Roseivirgaceae bacterium | reverse complement strand
TAATTACTAAGCTACTTTTAGTTTACTATACTTCGATTTGTTGATTTTTTTCTCTGCATAATCTTTAGTTATAATAAGCTTGTCAACATTTTCTTCTGAGGGCAATTCAAACATAGCATCTGTCACAATGGCTTCACAAATAGAGCGCAACCCTCTTGCTCCTAATTTAAACTCAACCGCTTTATCTACAATAAAATCAAGTGCCAAAGGTTTAAACTCTAAACGAATACCTTCCATTTCAAACAATTTTTCATACTGCTTTACTAAGGCGTTTTTGGGTTCTGTTAAAATACGTTTAAGTGTATTTCTACTGAGCGGATTTAAATGAGTGAGTACGGGTAAACGACCAATTAATTCAGGAATAAGACCATAGCTTTTTAAATCTTGTGCATTGATATAAGATAATAGATTATCCTCTTCTATATCTTCGTTAAGAGTTACATTGCCGAACCCAAGCGGTCGTGTATTAATTCTTTTAGCTATTTTCTTGGTAATTCCATCAAAAGCACCACCGCAAATAAATAATATATTCTCTGTATTTACGCTAATCATTTTTTGATCTGGGTGCTTACGGCCACCTTGCGGAGGCACATTTACAGAGGTGCCTTCTAATAATTTTAATAAGGCTTGTTGTACCCCTTCTCCACTCACATCACGCGTAATAGAAGCATTATCAGATTTACGTGCAATTTTATCTACCTCATCAATAAAAACGATGCCCCGTTCTGCTGCTTCAACATCATAATTAGCTGCTTGTAATAAGCGAGTTAAAATGCTCTCCACATCTTCGCCTACATAACCAGCCTCTGTTAAAACCGTTGCATCTGCAATACAAAAAGGAACCTCTAGCGTTTTTGCTATGGTTTTTGCTAAATAGGTTTTTCCAGTTCCCGTTGCGCCTACCATTAGTATATTCGATTTTTCGATAGATACATCATCGTCCGTTTTCTTTTGCATCAACCGCTTATAATGGTTATAAACCGCCACCGATAGATAACGTTTGGCTTCATCTTGTCCAATTACATATTCATCTAAAAACTTCTTCATATCAGCAGGTTTAATGAGCTTAAATTGAGGTGCCGATTCAATTTCGGTTTTATTTTCCTCATTTAAAATTTGCTGGGCTTGGGTAATACACTTATCGCAAATATGCGCATGTATTCCCGAAATCATTAAATCAACATCTTTTTTGCTTCTACCGCAAAACGAACAGGTAACTTCAGCCATAATTTATTATTTAATGCTGCAAAGATAACGAAATGACATTAAAAGTACTTTTAATGTCATTTCGTACGCAAATGCACTCTATACTATTTAATTTTTGATGAGAACTTCATCAATTAAACCATATTTTTTAGCATCAGCAGCCCGCATCCAGTAATCTCTATCAGAGTCTTTTTCAATTTGCTTATAGGTTTTTCCACTATGCTTTGATAAAATTTCGTACAGGTCTTTCTTAACTTCTAAAATCTGCTTCAAAGATATTTCCATATCAGTGGCTTGCCCTTGGCTGCCTCCTAAAGGTTGATGTATCATAATGCGTGAATGGGGCAAAGCAGACCTTTTTCCACTTTCGCCAGCGGCCAATAAAACAGCCCCCATCGAAGCCGCCAACCCTGTGCAAATGGTAGCAACCTCGGGTCGAATGTACTGCATCGTATCATAAATGCCCAAGCCTGCATAAACACTGCCACCAGGGCTATTAATATACATTATAATGTCTTTTTTAGGATCTGATGATTCTAAAAACAATAATTGAGCAGTAATAATGTTGGCAATATTGTCGTCAATAGCCATTCCTAAAAAGATGATTCTATCAGAGATTAGCCTACTAAATACATCAATTTCTCTAAAATTTCCAGGTCGCTCTTCAATTACAGAGCGTGTCATACCTTCAATATAATGCCCGTATCTATCTATATTAGAGCCACTTATTCCTTGGTTATGAATGGCGTATTTTTTGAATTCATTATTTCCCATGAGCGATTTTTTTTACTTGTTTAAACCTACCGTCTTTCATTAAATGATAAAGACTTATATTCTATAGATTGCAATCTATAAAGGAAATGAGTGCTTATCAAAAATGAGGTATTTTTTATACGTATTTTATGCTTTTAAAATTAATGTACCTATT
>CAZGDC010000107.1:0-5959 GCA_964524405.1 uncultured Roseivirgaceae bacterium | reverse complement strand
TTTAGCCGAAATGACTCTTGGGTGAATAGGTGCAAATTAATACTAAGATTCTTTAGAAGCTAATTTTCTAAAATCGTCTAACGATACTTTTTTAGTGTTTATCGTTACATGTTCAATTACATATTTATACACTTTATCAGCAGCAACTTGGTTATAAATAGTGGTATAGTTTTCACCATTATTTGCTTTTAAGTAACTATCCGCAAATTCATCCATTTTATCGCCTAATTGCTGAATTACTGAAGGCCCTCCAAATTGTTCCGCTAAAACTTCAATGGCTTTAGTTTTAATTTCATCATTAGAAGTGTCAATTTTTCCTGTTTCAGTAATTTTATTTCTAATCAAACTCCATTTAAGTTCAGAAATATATAAATCAAATTCATTATCAATTTGTTCTTTAGTCAATTTGCCTTCATTCGAAACAAATAGCCATTCACGTAAAAATTCATTGGGAGTATCTATTTTTACGTTGGTCACAAAATAATCTCTAATATCTCTTTCTAATAAATAACTTGATTCTTTCTCATAGTTTTTGGAGATAGAATCCTCTATTTTAGCCAAAAATTCTTTCTCTTCTTTTACGATATCTTTTCCAAAGAGTTTATCGAAAAGCACCTGATTTATTTCAGCGGCAACTTTTCGATTTACATTAATAACTTCAAGTTCAACTTCGCCAGTAATTACTTTAGCAGCATTAACCTCTATGCCCAATAATTGAGCAATTTTTTCATCCGATGAAAAAAGTTTATGAAGATCAATAGATATTTTATCTCCTTTTTTAACACCTATAAATTGCTCAGCATCTTTTTTGCTCAGGTCTTTGGTTTCAATAATTCCATTTGCTTTTAAATCTCCTCCTTCTTGAGAAAAATTTCCATAAATAGCATCTCCTTCTTCACTAACCTCAGGGTTGGTCATATCACCATACTGCTCTTTTAAATTAGTAATTGTTTCGTCAATTACCTTTTTGTCAACCTTAATTTCGTTTTTGGCAATTTTTTGTTTCTTAGAAATATCAACTTTAAAATCCTCAACAAGACCAATATTATAATCGAATTCAAAATCCTTTTGGGTGTCCCAATTAATAGCATTCATTCGCGACCTGTCTGGAAGTGGCTCCCCAATTATATTAAGCTTGTTATCCTTAATATAATCACTTAATCCATGAGATATCATCTGGTTAATCTCTTCTACAAGAATCGATTTTCCATACATGTTTTTAACCATTGTTAATGGCACTTTACCCTTTCGAAAGCCTTTAACCTCCGCTTTTTTAGAGTATTCTTTAATCTTTTTTTCAACTTTTGGTTGGTAATCACCCTCTTTAAGATGGATTTTAATAGAGGCTACTGTGCCGTTGTCTTTGTTTAATGTTATTTCCAAAACAAAATAGTTTAATAAAGTAAATAAAAAACCCCCAATCTCGTACCGATAGCAATCGGGGTATCGAAACCGAGGGTTTATTTGTGCGGATGAAGGGAGTCGAACCCCCACGCCCGTAAAGGCGCTAGATCCTAAGTCTAGTGCGTCTACCAATTTCGCCACATCCGCATTTCTTGATTATGGTTATCTAATCGTTATTTGAGTACCACATTCGCAAATGGAGTGCAAAGAAAGTAAGTTTTAGTTAGATTGCCAATAGTTAAAAAGGAATTTTGAAATTGTTTTTTCATTTTGCATTATAGCTAGTATTTAAATCGAAGAAGTCAATAATTTCTCATCTTTGTAGTACCTACATACTTATGGATTCAACACAACTAGAGCAAGAAAATAAGGAACTTATAAGAAAGTATCGTAAACTACTAAGGCATGCCAAGCCTTTTTTAAAAGACGATGATGCGAAATTGATTCGAAAAGCTTTTAATTTATCAATGGAGGCGCATAAAGGAATGCGTAGAAAGTCGGGCGAACCTTATATTTTTCACCCCGTAGAAGTAGCACAAATTTGTGTAGAAGAAATTGGCCTTGGTACCACTTCCATTATTTCGGCACTCTTGCACGATGTGGTAGAAGATACCGAGTATGAAGTAGAAGATATCGAACGAGAGTTTGGTAAAAAAGTGGCCCAAATTATTGATGGGCTTACAAAAATTTTAGGAGTAGGAAGAAGTGCAGACTCTAGTCAAGCAGAAAATTTCCGTAAAATGTTGCTTACCCTTTCGCACGATGTACGTGTAATTTTGGTAAAACTGGCAGATCGGTTACATAATATGCGAACCTTGGATAGCATGCCAAGGCATAAGCAATTGAAAATCGCCTCCGAAACCATTTTTATATATGCTCCTCTTGCGCACAGGCTTGGTCTTTATGCTATTAAATCGGAGATGGAGGATCTTCATCTAAAATATACACAGCAAGAAGTTTATCAATCCATTATAGATAATATAAAGGTTACTAAAGAAGTTCGTGATCGATTTATTCGAAGATTCACTCGCCCACTTCAACAAGATTTGTCGCTTCATGATTTTAAATTCAATATAAAAGGAAGGGTTAAGTCCATTCATTCTATTTGGGAAAAAATGAAAAATCAAGACATCTCAATAGAAGAAGTTTTCGATCTTTTTGCAGTCAGAATAATTGTGGATGTGCCTTTAGCACAAGAAAAGGCAGTTTGTTGGCAGGTATATTCCATTGTTACCGATTTTTATAAACCCAACCCCGACCGCTTACGCGATTGGGTAAGTACCCCAAAAGCAAATGGGTACGAATCGTTACATACCACGGTAATGAGCCGTACGGGCAAATGGGTGGAGGTGCAGATTAGAACCAAGCGGATGGACGATATAGCTGAAAAGGGCTACGCAGCCCATTGGAAATACAAAGATAGTGCGACACGAAAAACCAGTGGGCTCGAAACTTGGATAGCGCAAGTACGAGAATTACTTGAAAATAATAGTTCTAATGCCACAGAGTTTGTAGATGAATTTAAAGCCAACCTTTACCAAGATGAAGTATTTGTTTTTACCCCTAAGGGCGATTTAAAAACGCTGCAAAATGGATCTACCACCTTAGATTTTGCTTTTGATATTCATACAGATATAGGATTAAAATGCCTTGGAGCTAAAGTGAACCAAAAGCTAGTTCCGCTTAATTACGTGCTCCAAAATGGAGACCAAATAGAAATTCTAACCTCTAATAAGCAAAAACCAAGCGAAGACTGGCTAAGGTTTGTGGTAACATCAAAAGCAAGGTCGGGTATTAAAAACGGAATTAAAGATGAATTTAAGCATATTGCGGAAGATGGGAAAGAAATTGTTCTTCGAAAATTAAAACAATTAAAAATCGAGCACAAAACGAGCACATTTACCGATTTAACTAAGTTCTTTGGCTTAAACCAAGTAACTGACTTCTTATATAGAGTAGGTAAAAAAACAATTGAGCCTAAGGAGCTAAAAAAGTTCAAAGAGGCTTCTCTCAAGAAAAAAAATATTCCTAAACACAGAGATTGGACTGATGCAAAGCAAGTAAGTAGGTTAATTACCAAAGAAACAGGCCGAGAGGATAGTATCTTGTTTATAGGAGACGACCTCGACCTAGTAGATTATAAATTTGCTGCTTGCTGCAGCCCTATTCCAGGAGATGATGTTTTTGGCTTCGTTACCATATCCGAAGGCATTAAAATTCATAGAACAACTTGCCCAAACTCGGCAGAGCTACTTTCAAAACACGGCCATAGAGTATTAAAAGCAAAATGGCAATCGGAGGAAAAAGAATCTTTTAAAGTGGGGCTCGAAATTATTGGTACCGATAGAGTAGGTTTAATAAATGATGTTACACGAGTTATCTCAAATGAGCATAAAGTAAATATGAAATCCATAACGGTAGATACAGACACCGGTATTTTTGAAGGAAAAATAATTTTATACATCAAAAACAAAACACATTTGGCCGAGTTAGCCAATAAGTTAGAAAATGTAGAAGGCGTTGTTAAGGTAGTAAGAATTAAAGAAGAAAAGTAACCTTTCCAAAAAAGGATAATACTCCTATATTTGTACCTAAATTAGCTACTATAACAAATGGCATTCAATCCACAGGTTTACGATGAAGTAACCAAAATATTTACCGCTTACCTCGAAAACAAAGGGCTTAGAAAAACACCTGAGCGATTCGCCATTTTAGAAGAAATATATTCTTTGGATGGGCATTTTGATGTAGAGGAACTCTACATTAATATGAAAAACAAAAATTATCGCGTAAGTCGAGCTACCGTTTATAATACACTCGATTTGTTGGTTGAATGCGATTTGGTTAGTAAGCACCAATTTGGTCGAAATCTAGCCCAATACGAAAAATCGTATGGGTTTAAACAACACGACCATTTAATTTGTACCGAATGCCATAAAGTGGTAGAGTTTTGCGATCCACGCATTCATAATATTCAAACAATGGTAGGCGAATTATTAAATTTTAATATTTTGCACCACTCACTTAACTTGTATGGTGTATGTGGCGATTGCCAAGTAAAAATAAAAACAGCTCCTTCCAAATAAAATTGGGAAGGAGAAGATAAATAGGATATAAATTTTACATAGAAGAATGAAAGTTGATGTGTTGCTTGGCCTCCAGTGGGGAGATGAAGGAAAGGGTAAAGTTGTAGATTATCTTGCCACAAAGTATAAAATGGTTGCAAGGTTTCAAGGTGGACCAAATGCAGGGCATACCTTAGAGTTTGATGGCATTAAACATGTACTTCACCAAATCCCTTCAGGCATTTTTCGTTCCGATATAAAAAACCTTGTTGGTAATGGAGTGGTTCTAGATCCTGTGATTTTTAAAAAAGAAATTGAAGAACTTTCTGAGCTAGGATTGGATGCAACTAAAAATCTATATATATCACGAAAAGCACAATTAATTCTGCCCACGCATAGGTTGCTTGATGCGTATCAAGAAAAGCTTAAAGGGAATAAAAAGATCGGTTCTACCTTAAAAGGAATTGGGCCTACTTACCAAGATAAAATTGGAAGGCAGGGGCTAAGAGTTGGCGATATAGAAATGGAAGGCTTCAAAGATCGCTATCAAGAATTAAGAGATACTCATTTATCTGTAATAGAAGATGCTGAGATTGCCGCCCAAATTAAAGAGCTAGAACCTTTGTTTTATACGGCTGTCGAATATTTGAAAACGCTTAAACTGGTAGATAGCGAATACCTTATTAATGAGGAGCTAGAAAAGGCAAACGTTTTGGCAGAAGGAGCCCAAGGTTCTTTATTAGACGTTGATTTTGGGTCTTACCCATTCGTAACCAGTTCTAGCACAATGGTCTCAGGGGCTTGCAGTGGATTAGGAGTTGCTCCTTCTAAAATTGGTGAAGTATTTGGTGTATTTAAAGCTTATTGTACAAGAGTGGGCAGTGGTCCATTTCCTACAGAACTTTTTGATGCCACTGGAGAGCAATTACGTAAGCAAGGTCACGAGTTTGGTGCAACCACAGGCCGCCCTCGCAGATGTGGCTGGTTAGATTTTCCCGCCCTTAAATACGCAATTATGATTAATGGCGTTACGCAACTGTTTATGATGAAAGCAGATGTGCTTGCAGGTTTCGATTCTATCAAAGTTTGTATGGGCTACAAGTTATCAGATGGATCTGTTACGGATAAACTGCCTTACGACATGGTAAATCAATCGGTAGAGCCTGTGTATAAATCGCTCCCAGGCTGGAATGATGCTATGCCTTCCTCCGCCAGTTATCAAGATATATCTCAAAATTTAAAGGATTATGTTAAATTTATTGAAGACGAAGTAGGCGTTCCCATTATAATAGTTTCTTTAGGCCCAGATAGATCTGAAACTATAATTAGATAGCTTTTAGTTTAGCACTTCTGCTTCTTTCATAATCTATATTTAACCGACTATTTAGCCTTCTTTCACTTTTAACCACTTGTAACTTAACCTGTTTGTTTATGCTGCCCAAATAAATCAATTACTTTTGGTTAAAAACATTGCAAATTAGTAAAGGAGT
>CAZGDC010000106.1:0-8200 GCA_964524405.1 uncultured Roseivirgaceae bacterium | reverse complement strand
ATCCTAAAAAACAACTAATTTAGAATGAGTATAAATAAATTGGGATAAGAATTATTTATACTCCGATATGATACAATGAGAATGAAAACCGCATTGCTTTGGGGTAAACTTAATAACCTGAGTTTCTTTAGGTTTATTCATCCTTAGGATGTAGGAGATAATTTTTTTATGGGTAATTCTACCTTTGGAAGTAAGCTATTAATGAAGCCTTGGCTACTATGTTTGCATTCAAATAAAATCCTACCATAGCTGGTGGCGCATTGGCTTCTAAGTCAATTTTTTCAATACTTAAAGCATATACTGTAAAAATATAGGCGTGCGGCTTATCTCCTTCGGGAGGGCAGGCTCCACCAAAGCCTTGTTGCCCAAATGAAGTAATGCTTTGAATGCTCTCTTGAGGAGCTAAGCCAGATGTTATATTGCCCGCATTGGCTTTCAATTCGTTTTTAGAAAGAGGAATATTAAACATTACCCAATGCCACCACCCACTACCTGTGGGTGCATCAGGATCATATACTGTAATGGCAAAGCTTTTTGTGCCTTCAGGCGGATTTTGCCAAGCCAATTGAGGGGAAATATTTTCGCCTGTACAACCAAACCCAGCAAATACTTGCGCATTGGTTAATTGACCTTGAAGATCGGAACTAGTAAGCGTAAATTCTTGAGCGTAAAGGCTATTAGTTATAACTATTAGTAGTATGGATAGGGAGTATGTTTTCATAATTATTTTATTTAGCGCACCTACTATATCAATTTATTTTAGCCTAATCTCAAGTTCATCCAGTTGCTCATTCGAAATAGGAGAAGGAGAGTCAATCATTACATCCCTGCCTGAATTATTTTTAGGAAAGGCAATGTAATCTCGAATGGACTCAGATCCGCCAAAAAGGCTGCAAAGTCTATCAAAGCCAAAGGCTATGCCGCCATGCGGTGGAGCTCCATATTCAAATGCTTCCATTAAAAACCCAAATTGAGCTTGGGCTTCTTCTTTGGTAAATCCTAAATGGGTAAACATAAGTGCTTGCGTTTCTTTATCATGAATTCTGATAGAGCCTCCGCCTACTTCAACGCCATTAATTACTAAATCGTAGGCATTGGCTCGAACGGCTCCTGGGTCGGTTTCCAATAAAGCCATGTCTTCTTTTTGAGGTGAAGTAAATGGATGGTGCATGGCATGAAATCGCTGGGTGTCTTCATCCCATTCTAGCAAAGGAAAATCAACCACCCAAAGTAATTTAAACTCTTCAGGGTTTTTAAGACCTAACTCATCTCCCACGTGCAAACGTAACATGCTTAAAGCCGAACGGGTTGGGTTTATATCTCCACTTAACACCAATAATAAGTCGCCTGATTTGGCATCCATTTTAGTTGCCCATCGTTTAAGATCTTCTTGCGAGTAAAATTTATCAACCGATGATTTAAAGCTTCCATCTTCATTACACTTAACATACACCAATCCTTTGGCGCCTACCTGTGGTTTTTTAACAAATTCAGTAAGTGCATCTAGTTGTTTACGGGTATAAGTAGCGGCTCCTTTCGCATTTATGCCAACAACTAATTCGGCCTCATCAAAAATGGCAAAACCATTTTTTTTAGCAACATCGTTTAGTTCTACAAATTGCATGTCGAAACGAATGTCAGGTTTATCATTACCATATAAACGCATAGCATCGGCATAGTTCATTTGTGGAATATTGGCTATTTCAATCCCTTTTACTTCTTTAAAAAGGAAGCGAATCAACCCTTCAAATGTATTAAGAATGTCTTTTTGCTCTACAAACGACATTTCGCAGTCAATCTGAGTAAATTCAGGTTGGCGGTCTGCTCGTAGGTCTTCATCTCTAAAGCATTTTACAATTTGAAAATACTTATCGAATCCGCCTACCATAAGTAATTGCTTAAAGGTTTGTGGCGATTGCGGTAGGGCATAAAACTGACCTGGATTCATACGCGATGGTACTACAAAATCGCGTGCGCCTTCTGGAGTAGATTTTATTAGCACGGGTGTTTCTACCTCTATAAAATCTTGGTCATCCATATATTGCCTTGTTTTTTGTAGCATTTTATGGCGTAATTGCAAGGCATTTCTAACGGGGTTTCTTCTTAGATCTAAGTAGCGATATTTCATCCGAAGATCATCGCCTCCATCGGTTTCATCCTCAATTAAAAAAGGAGGCACCTTAGAGGCATTTAAAATATCTAATGAATCTACTACAATTTCAATATTGCCTGTTTCTAATTTATCATTTTTTGCATATCGCTCGGCCACTAAACCAGTGGCTTGAATCACATACTCGCGACCCAATTTTTTAGCAGATTCGAGTAATTTGGCACTCGATTTCCCTTCTTCAAACACTAATTGTGTGATGCCGTACCTATCGCGTACATCAACCCACACCATGCCTCCTTTATTTCGTATGCGCTGTACCCATCCGCACAAAGTTGCGGTGTTTCCAGCATTTGATATTCTTAACTCTCCACAGTTATGTGATCTAAACATAATCCTTGTTTTTTGCAACCACAAAGTTAATAACACGAGATAGATTATTAGCGTTCTATCTTTAATTTAATCGCAGGGCGATAGCCCATTTGGTTTAATTCCCCGACCCTTTGGGTCGGAAACAAGATTGTTTGCAAAGCAAACTCCAACTAATACTCCGAGGGCTCTGCTACTTGCCATTTTCGAGACCTTGTATCTCAGAATTGGAAGAAAAAAGGAAGTAATACCATATTATTAACCTGGCGGACGCATTTTAGGATTATCAAATAAATAAAACGTCATTCCTGCGGAGGCAGGAATCTCTAAATCAAGTTTTTTAAAAGATTAAAATCCTAATTAATATTCGCCACTTTATTATAAAGTAAGTTTGTGCCCTGAGTAATAAAATAGAACCGTAGCTTTAGATATGCTTAGATTTTTTTACCTCCATTAAAATAAAATTTGTGAGTCAAATTAAACATACTTATTCTCTTACAATTCCTTAATCATTTAATTCTATGAAAAAATCAATGTCCTTATTTTTGATAGTTGGTCTGTTAAGTTTTACAACTGATAATCTCGTTAAAATAAAAATTAATAAAGAGGTAACTGTTTATATTCCAGCAAATTTTAGCCCTATGACTAAAGAAGATATGGGAATAAGATACCAATCGTATCGTGTTCCACTGGCTTTGTATTCGGACCCAAGCCGCTTGGTTGATTTTGGAGTAAACCGTTCGTTTACCCAATGGGAAGAGAAAGACCTTGAAATGATGGGGCGGTTTTATGAGGCCAGCTTTGTAGAACTTTATGATAAAGTTGACTTTATTGAGAAGGGTATAAAAGAAGTAAACGGACATTCATTTGTTTTTTTTGAGTTTAACTCATTGGTGTATCCTGAAAACGATTACCAAGATAAAGTTAGAAAATACACTTATCTAATGTACGGGTTATCAGGAGGCACTTCCTATATATTTAACTTTACATGCGATAATCATTTGCAAGAAAAATGGCAACCTGTTGCTCAAAAGATAATGGATCAAATAAAATTAAAAAAATAGGATGGTTTATAAATTTGGTTCGGATACCTATTTTATGAATGAAGCCTATAAACAGGCCGAAATGGCATTCGACAAAAAGGAAGTACCCGTAGGGGCTATCATTGTTTCTAATAATAAAATAATTGCTAAAGCACACAACCAAACCGAAACGCTTACAGATTCTACGGCTCATGCCGAAATATTGGCTTTAACTTCTGCTTTCGATTATTTTGGTGCCAAATATTTGCCTGATTGCACTTTGTATGTAACACTTGAGCCTTGCACCATGTGTGCGGGCGCATTGTATTGGAGTCAAATAGGTAAAGTTGTTATGGGTGCAAGTGATGAGAAAAGAGGATTTTTAAGGCTCTCCACTAACCAAGAAAAAGTATTGCACCCTAAAACCAAACTGGTAAAAGGAGTATTAGAAAAGCAGTGTGGAACGTTGGTAACTCATTTTTTTAAGAAACTTCGCTAGACCTATTTTAGTCTAATACCATCTCAATGTTAAAATGGTATAACTTCTTTTTTATTTTTTATAAAATAGTTTATTCGCAAAAAGGCTAGAATCACTAAAATCTCACCAAAAATAGTATCTCCATTAATCATAAATCCTTTCTATTAGTGAGTTAGGGTCTTCCCGCATTATTCATGCCTATTCTATTCCAATCTCTAATTGCTTTGCCATAGGCATCCCTTCGGGGCAAAAATCAAGCACTTTAATCTATTTTGATACTCACCGTAACTGAGCTATGCCTGCGTGTAAAAATGAATGGTAAGCACTTGATTTTATTGCACTTAGAGATTTCATAACAAGTAGGGTAACTATTCACCCAAGAGTCATTCCGGCTAAAAAAAGTGCTTTTTTCGCTAAACTTTAGCTATTTTTAGTACCATAGCGGTGCTATGCTAAGAAAAATAAGCTTCGTTTATCAAAAAAATCAACTATTTTTATCTCGAAAGCACCTCGGCTGAATAGTTGCCAAATAGGGAATGAATAATGCGGGTTAATGTTTATCTTTGATAGAATACTATGTTAAACTAAAAATTAAAATATTATGGCATTTGAATTACCACAATTACCTTACGCTTACGATGCATTAGAACCTCATATTGATGCGCGCACCATGGAAATACATCATGCCAAGCATCATGCGGCTTACACTAGTAAACTAAATGGAGCAATAGATGGAACCCCCATGGCAGACATGTCTATTGAAGAACTATTTAAGAACATGGGCGATAATGCTGCTGTTAGAAACAATGGAGGAGGATTTTATAACCATTCTTTATTTTGGAAAGTAATGTCGCCCACAGGTGGAGGTGAGCCTAAAGGAGATTTAGCAACGGCAATTAACGATGCTTATGGTTCTTTTGAGGGGTTTAAAACGGAATTTTCTAATGCTGCTGCTACACGATTTGGATCTGGTTGGGCTTGGCTTTGTGTACACAAAGGCGGCAAGGTAGAGGTTTGCTCTTCGGCCAATCAAGATAACACTTTAATGCCCGGTATTGGCTGTGGCGGTATTCCTATTTTAGGGCTTGACGTATGGGAACATGCTTACTACCTAAACTACCAAAACAGAAGACCCGATTATGTTTCGGCCTTTTGGAATGTGGTTAATTGGGATGAGGTGGCTAGAAGGTATGCGTTAGATAAATAACATTTTATCGTCATTCCTGCGAAGGCAGGAATCTGTTCTAATTATTAACAGATTCTCGTTTGCACGGGAATGACGATGTTATTACAACTTTAACAGCATTTTATTAAGATCAATCAATTCATCTCTAAATTTAGCAGCAATAATAAAGTCTAACTCCTTGGCTGCTTTTTCCATGTTTTTCTGCGCTTGCTTTATTTGTTTCTCCAATTCGGGCTTGGTCATATACGCCATAACAGGGTCGGCAGCTAGCGATGTTTGTGTTGGCTCTACATAATACTTTTTATTCTCAGGTGTTTTAGATAAACCTTGGATGGCATCTTTGGACTTGATAACGGTTGTTGGTGTTATGCCATGCTCCAAGTTATAATCCGTTTGAATTTTTCTTCTTCGATTGGTTTCGTCTATCGCAATTTGCATGGACTTGGTTATTTTATCGGCATACATAATAACTCGACCATTCGAGTTTCTTGCTGCCCTGCCAATGGTTTGCACGAGCGAGCGCACATTTCTTAAAAATCCTTCTTTATCTGCATCTAAAATTGCCACCAACGATACTTCTGGCAGATCTAAGCCTTCTCGTAATAAATTAACTCCAACAAGTACATCAAATACACCAAGTCTTAATTCATGTAGAATTTCAACCCTTTCTAAGGTGTCCACTTCTGAATGAATATACCTGCATTTTACACTTGCTTTGGCCAAAAACTTAGTAAGTTCTTCTGCCATTCTTTTGGTTAATGTGGTAATGAGTACGCGTTCTTTTAGCTCTACTCGTTTATCAACCTCATCCAGCAAATCATCAATTTGATTAATACTGGGGCGAACATCTATTTTAGGATCAAGCAACCCTGTAGGTCGAATGAGTTGTTCTACCACTACCCCTTCAGAGGCTTCTAATTCGAAATCGGCTGGAGTAGCACTTACATATATCGTTTGGTTTTGAAGCGATTGAAACTCATTAAAAGTTAAGGGTCGGTTGTCCATGGCGGCAGATAACCGAAAGCCATATTCTACCAAATTTACTTTTCGAGACCTATCTCCGCCCCACATGGCTCTAACCTGTGGCAGAGTAGCATGGCTCTCATCAATAACCATTAGGTAGTCTTTAGGAAAATAATCGAGTAGGCAAAATGGCCTAGAGCCAGGTGCTCTCTTATCAAAATACCTTGAATAATTTTCTACTCCTGGGCAATAGCCCAACTCCCGCATCATTTCTATATCAAACTCGGTACGCTCTTTAAGCCTTTTGGCTTCTAGCATTCTACCGTCTTCTTCAAAATAGGCTACTTGCGCCATCATATCATCTTGAATTTGATTGATAATCATGGGTAAAGAATCTTTATCAGTTACAAATAAATTGGCTGGATAAATAATAATGCTTGTTTCTTGTGTAATTCGTTTACCTGTAAGCGGATCAATGGTAAGCAACTCTTCTATTTCATCGCCAAAAAAAACAATGCGAAAAGCAAAATCTCCATAAGCGACAAATAAGTCAACCGTATCGCCTTTTACTCGAAAAGTGCCGCGTTTAAACTCTACTTCGGTGCGGCTGTAAATAATATCAACAAAAGAGTAAAGTAAACGGTTTCTCGTTATTTTTTGGCCCACTTTTAGTTCAATTACATTATTGCCAAATTCTTCTGGGTTGCCAATACCATAAATACAAGAAACGGAGGCCACTACAATAATATCCTTTCGCCCACTTAAAAGGGAGGAAGTGGTGTGAAGTCTTAGCTTTTCAATTTCTTCGTTTATGGAAAGGTCTTTTTCAATATATAGCCCAGAGGTAGGAATAAAAGCTTCTGGTTGGTAATAATCGTAATAAGAAATAAAGTACTCAACGGCATTATCAGGAAAAAACTGCTTAAACTCTCCATAAAGTTGTGCTGCTAAGGTTTTGTTATGACTTAAAATAAGGGTTGGTTTTTGAACTTGCTGAATAACATTGGCAATAGTAAAGGTTTTGCCAGAGCCTGTTACGCCTAGTAGGGTTTGTGCTTTATCATTTCTGTTAATGCCATCAACAAGCTCAATAATGGCTTGGGGCTGGTCTCCGGTAGGTTTAAAATTGCTGGTGAGTTTAAATGACATAGTATATTAATTATGGCTTTGTGTATAAGCTATTCCACAAAGAAGCACAGAGAACCCACCAAGTTACACAAAGAAAAAATAAAAATATTATCAATTTATTAATCGCTTAATCCCGTTTTTAAGTATTGAAACATGAAAATTTAACAACAACCCTAACTTGTAATCACCTAATTTTAAATAGGTTAAAACTTGGGCAGTATGAACATCATTTAATGCTTCAACCGTTTTAATTTCAATCACTACTTTTTCTTCTACCAACAAATCTATTCGGTATCCGTGGTCTAGTTTTACTTCTTTGTAAACTATTGGCATTGGTTTTTCTTTCCGAACATTTAAACCCGATTGAATCAATTCATAATATAAGCACTCTTGGTAAGCTGATTCTAAAAGCCCAGAGCCTAGCTGTTTGTGAACTTCAATGGCACATCCAATAATTTTTCGGGAAATAGTATCTTCAATCATAGTTTTTACTTTGTGTAACTCTTTTTTTCTTTGAGAACCTCTGTGTAATAGCTATTCCGCAAAGTTACACAGAGAACCCACCAAGCTACACCAAGAAAAAATAAAGACAACTCCAATCATAGTTTTTACTTTGTGTAACTCTTTTTTTCTTTGAGAACCTCTGTGTAATAGCTATTCCACAAAGTTACACAGAGAACCCACCAAGCTACACCAAGAAAAAATAAAGACAACTCCAATCATAGTTTTTACTTTGTGTAACTCTTTTTTTCTTTGAGAACCTCTGTGTAATAGCTATTCCACAAAGTTACACAGAGAACCCACCAAGCTACACCAAGAAAAAATAAAGACAACTCCAATCATAGTTTTTACTTTGTGTAACTCTTTTTTTCTTTGAGAACCTCTGTGTAATAGCTATTCCACAAAGAAGCACAGAGAACCCACCAAGTTACACAAAGAAAAAATTG
>CAZGDC010000105.1:0-8262 GCA_964524405.1 uncultured Roseivirgaceae bacterium | reverse complement strand
TTGCCAACAATAGACGCATTTGGTTATATAGTTGCAATATAACAACAATAAATATTGTATTCCAAATACGCGTCAATACAAATGCGGCATCTCAATATTAATATGGTATAGCACCTCATTTAGATGCCGTTGCTGACATGTTTTCCCTTTGGGCTTTAGCAAAACTTCCCTAAACTTCCTCATATTTTCTTGAATTAACTCGTTAGTCCTACAAAAATCTAAGTTGTTTAAGAAAACGTTGCTAAAAGCTGACAGAATTCCTTAGGTCGAACTCAGGTTACTAATAAAAAAATCATCTATTATCATAGGAAAACTGCTAGGTCACATAAAATAATGATGAGGTATCGAAATTTGTAATAGATTAAGGTTAATAGAAAACGGAATTAAAACCACAGTACACACCTCTACAATTTCTTTTATCACCGCCCACAAATGGCCTTAAAATCGCTATAAACACAATTGTTAGGGTCTTTTGATTGCGAAAATGCAATTGCAGGGTTTAGCATTTCTTCGAATAGTTGCGTTAACCGTTCTTCAAATAAATTAATTATTTCAACAGGTATTGCTTGAGGTCGCCCTCGTACATACTGCACGCCCATTTTTAGTGTTTTTAACCCATAAATGCCTGCGGTTACATGTTCTTGTGGGTGATTTTGGTGGTAAATAAGTGCATAATAATACGATTGAAACGCTGCTTTAAATTCGGGTTTAACAAAGTAGTTATCTACATAAGTTTCAATGTCAACTGGTTTTTTATATGCTTCAGAAGGCTGCATCTGCACTTTTCCTGTTTTATAATCAATTATTCGAGTAAGAGAATTTCCATCCTCCATCCATATTTTATCTAACCGATCAATAATGCCTCCTAATTGAATGTGTTTACCATTAATTGTTAATATATGATTAAAACTAGCGGCATTTAAGTTTAATTCTAGTCCTTTTATTTCAATAGGTGCTTGCGCAGCATCGTTGGTAAGCAGGCGTTCGAGCGTATTTTTAATAATATATCGTTGGTATTCATTTTTGCCCGAAAAAGTTTTTAATTTCACTTCTTTTTCAAATGCTTGGGTTATTAAAGAATCAAGCATATTGTTTTTTAAAGAAATAATATCTTCTTTATTTAGTGTTTTACCTAGGTACGGTTTATACAAATGCTCCATGGTTTGATGAACAATATTGCCAAACTCGCGCGCATCAATTTCATTAGTTACCTCTGCTTCTTCCTTTATGTTTTTAATATGTTTTAAGTAAAAACATAAAGGGCAGGTTATATAATCTAACACAAAAGTAGGCGAAATGGGTCGCTCTTTAGAGCGTTCAAATAATAGGTGTTCGATTTGCTTTATAACCCTGTCCGATTTTTTAACCTCTAGCTTACGTGGCTGTAACACTTCTGTTAATAATGGAATACTAACGGTAGATTCATGTAATAAAATAGGCAAATTCTCACGCTTAATTCGATGGGCTAATTGCAAAATATAGCGACTTTTTTCGCCTGATCCAACGGTGGTAAGTTCTGTATTATACAAAAGTGAAACATTTTTTGCACGTTGTATTAACCTGTAAAAATGATAGGCGTAAATGCTGTCTTGCTCGGTAAAATGAGGCATTTTAAATGCCTTGCGTAGCCCAAAAGGGATAAATGATTTATGGCTAGCCGAAGCAGGCAAAGAACCTTCGTTTACCGAAAGAATAATTAAATTTTCAAAATCGAGGGTTCGTGTTTCTAAAAACCCCATTACCTGTAATCCATTACCTGTTTCTTTTCCTAAAGGCAATTTAAGTATTGCAAGCGACTCTAGCACTATCTTACGAATGAATGAAGTTTCAAAGGGAGCATTAATTAATAAGAGCTCTGATTTTAGCCTTATTAAGTCTTCGTAAATTAATGAAACTAGTCCATCGTTTATCGAGCCCGCATCTTTCGTATTTATTTTTTCTAATAAAGCAAGTGCTACTTCAAATGTTTCAAGGGGAGATGTTACGGGTGTTAATGCCTCAATTGCTACTGTTGATAGCGAATCAAAATCTTTAAGCCATAACCATGTTATATGGCTTTGCTTCGTTTTTCCTATCCAGTTAATTAATGGGTTGTTTTCGTGCTGAATTATACCATTTGTTACCAATGCTTGCAGTGCCTCTACAGGAATAATGACGTCTTTCGATGTTCTATTTAAACGAGATTGGTATTCGAAATATAACTTTATAAACTCACCAATGGCATACGAAATTACAGGCTTACCCATGGTAATATTTATGGGGTGCTCCCCTTGAGGCAACGCATATAATACGGGGTTAAGTAAAGATTCATCCGCCAAAACAACGGCTGTATCGCTTTGTTTATACGCAGCATTAAAAGTTAAAATATTAGCGGCAATTTTAGCTTGGCTAATGCCTAAAGCTGTGCCAATTACATCAATACTACGTGCCGATTCAAATCCATTGGCATCAATCCAATGTACATTTTCGCCTTTCCATATATGGGCATACCGGTTTAAAAATTTGGCAGCTTCCACATTTTTTTTAAGATAGAACCGATCAACGTCAAAATAAACTTGTGCTATGCCATTATTTAACAAGCTGCTAAATATGGTTTCTTCTGCAAGCGAAAGTGCATTAAAACCAGCAAATACAATGTTTTCAAAAGGAATATTTTTTTCTTTACTAACTTTTTTGGCGGCTTTTCGGTAAAGCATTCCATCATAAGCTTGCCCCTTTTTTTCAAGGGATTTTTGCAATAAAAAATAGGCGTTGCCCACTGTTTTCCAAGTAGTTTCAAATTCGACAAATAGCTGCCCTTTACCTGCAATATCAATTACTTTTTGAAATTCGATAATCGCTTTTAATGCTTCTTCATCGGGCCCAAAAATTGCATCAATATCTTTTATATCTTGTAAGTTTTGATACAGTAGTTTGGCATCTACCAAATAGCGATCTACTTCATCAAAATCTTTAAGTAGCACTTTTCCCCATCCATAAAAATCCTCAAACCCAATAGAGGTGTCTTCTTTTTTATACACGGTGTAAAGTGTTGTAATAAGCTGCATTTCGGAAGCAACACTAAGCTCAGGGTTTAAGTGTTGTATAAACTCTTGAATACTTAAAACTGTGGGTGCCCAAAATGTTTTATCTTTAAATTTTTCTTGAAGTAAACTTTCAAAATGGCGACAGGCTCGTTGGGTAGGAAACACATAGCAGGCTGTTCTTAACTTTTTAAGGTTATTGGCATCTATATCATCAATAATATGGGATAAAAAATTTTTCATGTAACCTGCTCCATTTCGTAAACATTAATAAAAACCAAATACATACCCACTACTTTATAGCCCATTTCGGAAAGAACGACTCCGTAGTTTTTAATTTGAGCCTGCTGACTTTCTGATTTTAACTCTTTTTTAAAATCTATTATTATCGCATTATTATCTTTAATTATCACTCTATCAGGTATTTGTATATCGCCTTTGTGCATTATTTTATGCTCGTTAATTACAGTCCACCCAGGGGTAAACCAATTGTGTAGGGAAGGTATTCGCTTAAATAATTCAATTATTTTATTTTTGTAGGTAGAAGACTGAGATTCTATCATTTTTCCATTTAATACCATTAAACGAATAATTTTATCTAGCTCATGGCTAAGTTCATGCGCATTAAACACGGTTAACTGCGCCATTATTGCATGGGTAATAATGCCTTCTCTAAGATGGTTTGCTTGATTGGTGTTTAATTGTTTCCAAAAACCTTTATTGTTAACGGGCGCAAGCTTTAGGGCTGGGTTGGTTACAGGGTAAGCTTGTAAGGCATTATTTTTAGTGGCATCGTCTGTTCTAATTATGGCTTGTGTGGGTTCGCCTAATTCAAATAGTTTGCCATTAAAATTATTAGATAACTCAAAAGATGGATTTGATAATACTTCCTTCATTACATGTTGGGCAGAGTCTTTGGCTTTCTTATCTTGTACAAAAATGTATAATCGTTCAATAGCTCTAGTAAAAGCAACATATAATGTATTTAGCTCTTCAAGTGCAATTTCATGCCTTTCTGTTATAAAATTAGAGACAAAAGACGTTTCGTTTAATTTTTTAGTTAACCTTAGTGGCAGGCTTGCCCATTTTTTATATTTATCGGGCAAATCGGTTGGCCAAAAAATGTGCTGAGGGTTGTAAAAACTTCCACTAACCTGAGGAACGATAACCACGGGGCTTTCAAGCCCTTTTGATTTATGAATACTTTTAACCCGAATGGCTCCTTTGGACTTGCCCAATATAATGGATGGTTTTGATTTACTGTCTTGATGTAGCTCGTTCCATCTACTAATAAAGCTTGCTATAGAGGCATGTCCCTGCTGGCTTAATGATAAGCACAAGTCTTGAATGCCCTGTAAAAAAGGGTCAAATAGCTTATCTAGCGTGTAGTCCTCAATTAACTTTTCAATGGCTTCGTAGGCTGTTAAATTTATCGGAAAATTTGTAAACGGAGATTTATCGAGTAGTTTTTCGAGCGATTGGCTCGCTGACATGCCACTAATTAAGTGCGAAAAATAATTAACATTGGCAAGGGCTAATTTGCTTTTGGGCACCGTAATTAATTGCAAACTGCTTATAATAAACTGCACTAATGGAGATTTTTCTAATTGTAAAGCTTCATCGGTAATGGTATAAATCCCCTTACTTAATAAATAAGTAGCCACTTCGCTTGCTTCCTTATTTTTACGCACTAAAATCAAGATATTTTCAGGATTAAACCCATCGGATAATGCCTGTTTTATGGTGGCTTCGGTGGCTTCAAATGCTTGTTCTTTCCACCCTTGTTCCCCTTGCTTTTCAAAAAACTGAACATGTACATATCCATCAAAAGGCTTGTTAAATTTTTGCTTCACATCGGCATAGGCATCTTCAACGGTTTCTTTTTTTTCAGTAAACCCTTCAACTAAACCTGTGAGGGTTTTACTTGCAGTATTAAAAAAATTATTATTAAAAGAGATAATGTTTTTACCACTTCTATAATTGGTATCTAATGCATGCTGCCATGGCATATAATCGGCCAAATCTGTAGCCGCTTGGTGCATTAATAAATTGGCATCGCCCCCTCGCCAGCGGTAAATAGACTGTTTAACATCGCCTACAAGTAATAAACTACCTTCGCTAAAAAGGGCATGTTGTAATAAAGGAAGTATGTTTTTCCATTGATGGCTTGAGGTGTCTTGAAATTCATCAATCATAATATGATTGAATTTAGCTCCTAGTTTTTCGTACATAAAAGGAGCATCTGATAATGAAACCACGCCATGTAAAATGGAGGCCGTATCCGATAAAAACAATATATTATTATCGCCTCGGTATTTCCAAAGGTTATCGGCCAAAGCCGATAAAACGCCATACGAATATATATTTGCCAACAAGTTGTTTGCTTCTAGGTATGCTTGCTTTTTATCACTTTCTGCAAGTGCTATTAGTTGAGCATGCATATCATTTAATCCGTCATGTGCGCAGGCTTCTATCTCATCTTTTTTATGGCTTGTTTTGGTTGCCCACTCTCCTTTTAAAAAGGTGGGACTAAAAGGCTTGTTTAAGTCGAAGTTGCTATCGTTTAACTTCTTAAATACAATTGCTGTGTTTGCTCTAAAATCAGTATCCGTTAATCCATGAAAGTGAATTACTTCCATGGCTTGTTTTCCTGCTGCTTGCATCGCAGCCTTGTACTCTTTAATGTTATTTTTTAATTGTATTACAAAATTTTCTAAACTGGAAACATTTTTTCTTAGCTTATGTTGAATATCAATAAAACTATCTTGGAATAATTTATACCCTAAATTTTTAATGTTAAATTCAATATTCCATCCTTTATCTTCTTCAATTTTTGAATTAATAAATGCGTGCAGCCATTTTTTTACTTGTTTGTCTTTTGAATAATATAGACCTTGAATGGCTTCGTTAAGTGCTGCTGAAATGTCTAAATCTAATTCATATCCTAAATTTAATTTTAGCTCACGTGCTAAGTGCCTAATAAGCTGTGTAAAAAAATGATCGAGGGTAACTACATTAAAGCGGCTATAATCATGTAATAAATTGGTAAGTGCAAGGTTGCTTCTATGGTAAATTTGGGATTGGTTTATCGGAATTTTTTCAACTTTAAAATCCTTTTCAATTTCAGAAAGCAATACCGTTTTTTCTTCGGAGGCAAGGGACGAAAGTTCTTTTAAAATCCTTGATTTCATCTCATTTTTGGCATCGTTGGTAAAGGTAAGGGCTAAAATTTGATGGTAATCGTTGGGGTTAAGGATAAGCAGTTTAATAAAAGACTTAGCCAATCTAAACGTCTTTCCTGAGCCGGCCGAAGCTTTTAATATTTCTGATTTTGAAGTTGAGGGCATAGCATAAAAATAACTCAAAGAGGGGGAGGAGCAAAGCAGCTGGTCTTTTTTTCTACTATCAATCTACTATCAATCTAATACCACATTAACCCGCATTATTCACCCTAAAATTAATAGATGTTTATAAATAGCTTATTTTCAAATAAATACACTAAATTTTTCTACAAATAGTTGCACTCGAATTTGGGCTATTAACCAGACGGACATAAGACAAAAAGATTAAAGACATAAGACTCTTATTTTTAACAAGTTAAAAATAATTTAATAACGTTTAATTACCGTCAGGTTAATAACTATTTTAAATACACATCTTGGCAGGTATTGTTTATAACTACAATCTTCGCATTAAAATGGGGGATAAATAATAATTACATACGCTACTCGTTTTTATAAACAACGCCAGCTTTCATCACAAAACGTACATGCTCGGTAGTATAAATATCATCTAATGGGTTTTTATCTGTAGCCACCAAATCAGCAAGTTTACCCACTTCGATAGATCCTAATTTATCATCCACTCGTAAAAGTGTGGCAGCCCCCATGGTGGCCGATTGAATGGCCTCCATGGGCTTCATTCCCACTTCAACCATATAGCCAAACTCTTTAGCATTTTCGCCATGCGGAAATACGCCAGCATCTGTTCCAAAAGCGATAAGCACTCCTGCTTTATAGGCTTTAGCAAATGTAGCTTGAATCTTTGGGCCAATTGCTCTCGCTTTTGGGCGAACAATTTCTGGATAAAACCCTTTCACTTCTGCTTTTTCGGCCACATACTTGCCTGCTGTAATGGTGGGCACATAATAGGTGCCATGTTTTTTCATCAGTTCTCGCACCTCATCTGTCATTAAGGTACCGTGTTCAATGGAGTTGATGCCTGCAATCACAGCCCTTTTCATGCCTTCGGCACCGTGGGCATGGGCAGCGGTAACAAACCCATAATCGTTGGCAGCTTCTACAATTCCTTTGAGCTCCTCCATAGTAAACTGTGGCCCTTGCCCATCTTTAGCTACGCTAAGCACTCCTCCTGTTGCCGTAATTTTTATAACATCCGCTCCGTTTTTATACCGTTGGCGTACGGATTTTTTAGCTTCGTCATAACTATTTACTACGCCTGCTTCAGGGCCAGGGTTGCCCATAAGTAAATGCTTCATGCCGTTGGTGGGGTCGGCATGGCCACCAGTAGTGGCAATGGCTTTTCCTGCTGAATATATTCTAGGCCCTACGACAATGCCCTTATTCACGGCATTTCGCAAAGCGGTGTTTACGCCCGTGCCACCTAAATCGCGAACCGTAGTAAAGCCAGCCATTAAGGTACGCTTGGCATATACGGTTGATTGAAAAGCAATATCTGCTTCATTGGCAGTAAATCGCTCCATATATTTATCAGGGCCATAACTACTCTCTAGGTGTACATGCATATCAAACCAACCAGGCATTACGGTTTTGTCTTTTAAGTCGATGTAGGTATCTTTTTTATTCCTCTTGGCATAGCCTTTTAGCACATCAATAATTTTATCTCCTTCAATTATAATGGTCATTTCGTTTTGTGCCTTATCTGACTTTCCATTAATTAAGGTTCCGCAATACACAAAGGTTTTTTGCTGTGCCTGAGCTGAGAAAAGAATGGCTAGTAAAAATAGAGTTGATAATAGTTGTTTCATTATGATAGGATTTAGCGGTTAAAGATGACGAAAAATGTGTGAAACTACAAGAGGATTGTCACTCAGAGGGTTCCGCTTAACTTATCTAGTGTTAAGTTCTTTTTTATATCACCTAAGAGCTGCATTTAAAGCGCACTAAAGAAAGCGCTTTTGCGATAAATTGTATTACTTAGTGGGATACTAAAACACCCTTCGCCAAATATTGCCCTGTGTCCTTATTCAAAAAAATTA
>CAZGDC010000104.1:0-8273 GCA_964524405.1 uncultured Roseivirgaceae bacterium | reverse complement strand
GGGTTAAACTTTGGGTTTTTGTTTTGAAAAAACCTACTTGTGCCATTCCGTAGGATTCTTGACCATATAATCACCTGAAGCAACTTGCCAATAGCTATATGTTTTTACAGTTGCCTTTTTTTAAGAGGCCGTTACCTCCCCCTTAAATTAAACTCCGCCACATAAAAATTGGCATCAATTTTAAAAGATTCAATGGACTTATCCACCTTAATTTCTTTCATTTGAGTCGTTGGAAAAATCCATTGAGGGGTATCATTAATTTCTACGAGTACAGGCATATCAAAATTTTGTACCACTTGATTCCAACTAAAATGTAGCTTATTGCCCTTAATTATATAAGATAAAACAGGAATGCGAGTATCACGTAAATATTGGTTAAAAAAGGCTGTAAGGTCTATGCCCGATTTTTTACTGATGTAATTTTCAATTTGAGCGGTGGTAACAGTTTGGTGGTAAAACTCTTTGTTGAGCCCTCTTAAAATTTTTCTCCATTTTTCATCATCTTCAATCAACTGGCGTAAGGTGTGTAACATATTGGCTCCTTTATAATACATATCGCTAGAGCCTTCGTGGTTTACATTGTAATGCCCAATAATGGGTTTATCGTTTTGTATGTTTTGGCGTGTGCCAATCACATATTCTGCGCTGGCATCTTTGCCATAATGGTAATCTAAAAACAGGTTTTCAGCGTAAGCCGTAAAGCTTTCATGGATCCACATATCGGCAATGTCTTTATTGGTGATATTATTAGCAAACCACTCGTGGCCACTTTCGTGCACAATTATAAAATCCCATGTTAAGCCCCAGCCTGTATGGCTAAGGTCTCTACCTAAATAGCCATTTTGGTATCCATTGCCATAAGTTACCGAACTCTGGTGTTCCATACCTAAATAGGGCACTTCTACTAATTTATAGCTGTCTTCGTAAAACGGGTAGGGGCCAAACCAATACTCAAAGGCTTGCAGTGTGCGTTTGGCATCTTTAAACTGTTCTTTGGCTTTAGCTAGGTTATCTCTTAGTACATAATAATCGCAATCTAAATCTCCTTTTTCACCTGCATACACTTCCGAAAAATGCACATAATCACCAATGTTCATATTTACGCCATAATTATTAATTGGGTTAGATACAAACCAATTGTAGGTGCGTGTTTTATCCTTGTTTTTTACCACGCTTCGTAGTCGCCCATTGGATACACTTATTAAGTGTTTGGGCACGGTTATGCTAATAAGCATGCTATCTACTTCATCGTACATGTGGTCTTTACACGGCCACCATAAACTAGCTCCATCACCTTGGCAAGTGGTGGCAATAAAATCGTTTCCATTATTATCTGTATCCCATGTTACGCCACCGCTCCATGGGGGGCGAATGCTTACTTGAGGCTTGCCTTCGTAATAAACGGTAATACTATTTTTCGCTCCTTTTTGTGGAGGATTTTTAAATGTAATAAAATAGGCATTGCCATCTCTAGTAAATAAAAGATCTTCCTTGCCTTGCATCACTTTGGTAATTTTTAGTGGAGGTTGTAAATCTATTTGCATTCGATCTCCGGTTGCAAGTACTGTATAATGAATGGCGTTTTTCCCTTGGAAAGATTTATTAGCGATATCCACTTTAACCTGGAGGTGATAATAGGTCAAATCCCACCAAGCACGTTCGGGGGTTATGGAACCACGCAAACTATCTTGCCTTGTAAAAGATTGGCTTTGAGCTAAAGTTAGGGCGAATCCCCCTAAAAAAAAGAGCATTAAGGTGGCTTGTTTTCTCATTATATAAAGATTGGAAAAAAAGGGGAGAGTTCAAATAAGTTTTTAGAGATAGATATTTAGGACACCTATTTAACCCGAAAAAATTATTGTAAAAACAGCACTTAAAAAAACGCTCAATTTTAAGCCATGAAGGCACATTATTTTACGGAAGAAACATCTTTACTTTCGTTAACCCGCATTATTCATACCCTATTAGTTTTTAAATAGATTAGCTGCAGTCCTTTTTCTTTTTATTTACACGCAATTTCCACCAAGGCCAAGCTGTAAAAAACAAAGCCGTTTTAGTGCCTGCATTATGAAAAAAGCGCGCTGGTCCATTGAGGCTACCAACGCTATTTTTGTTTTGTACTGCATATTTAAGACCAATACTTTGCGTAAAATCTTCAAAGCATTTATTGCCATATAAAATATCCTTGGTATCGTTTTTTATAATGGTTTTATACCGTTGTTTTTTAGGTCTCTCCTTCTTTTTATCAATTTTGGCATTTGCATCTATTGAATTAGTTTTAGGCATCGTTTCTTGGGCAAACAAGTTGCCTGATATAACCAAACTAAAAATAAAAATGTACAAATACCGTGAGCTCATATAACTGATTTTGGGAAAAATAACACATTCTTACCTTATCAACGATTTTTCGGAAGAAATATGCGCAAAATTTAGTATATCCGTTGTTTAGCTACACTATTAAAGTGATGGTCATTATTTAGTGTTAATATCTCTTGATCTGAGGTAGTATTTGGGGGCTATCTATCCTATTTTTACAAAATGAATTGGAATCAACTTTTATCTTCTATGCGATTTGGAAGTCAAGCAACGGATCAACGGCAAGAGCGTAGTAATTTTGAAGCTGATTACGACCGCATTATATTTTCTTACCCTTTTCGTAGGTTGCAAGATAAAACACAGGTGTTTCCTTTGCCAGAGCAAGATTTTGTGCATAATAGGCTCACGCACAGTTTAGAGGTTTCGAGTGTGGGTAGAACACTGGGTAAAAGAGTAGGTGAAAAAATTATAAAAAAGCATCAATTAACAAAAACTACCGCAAGCGATTTTGCTACTATTATAAGTGCCGCTGCTTTAGCACACGATGTAGGCAACCCTCCGTTTGGCCATTCAGGGGAAGAGTCCATTTCTAGTTATTTTCAACGAATGGATGAACATAATTGGTTGAAAAAAAATTGCACAAAAGAACAATGGAGCGACCTTGAAAATTTTGAGGGAAACGCACAGGGGTTTCGATTAATTAACCAAAAAGCACAAGGCTTAACGTTAACCTATGCTACATTGGGGGCTTTTACTAAATACCCTAAATGCTCCTTAAACCCTAGAGTTAGTGGAAGGGTAAGCCAAAAAAAATTTGGTTATTTTCAAACAGAGCGAACAATTTTTGAAATGGTTGCAAAAAATCTTGGCCTACTAAAATTGGCAGAAGGCTCTTTTGTAAGACATCCATTAGCCTTTTTAGTAGAGGCTGCAGATGATATTTGTTATAATATAATTGATTTAGAAGATGGCTGCACACTTGGCTTGCTAAGTATTGAAGAAACCATAGAGTTACTCAAACCTATTGTAGGTAATCGTTTTGATGCTAATAAATTAGCAGAAAAGAAATTTTTGCATGAAAAACTAGGCACATTAAGAGCATTAGCCATAAATGAGCTTATCAACCAATCGGTTGATGTTTTTTTGGCAAATGAAGAGGCCATGCTTTGTGGTGATTTTGACCAGTCAATTACAGATTTGTTACCAGCATCAGCAGCACTGGAAAAAATTCAAAAAATTTCAGTTCAAAAAATTTATCGATCAAAAATTGTGGTTGAAAAAGAAGTAGCTGGCTACGAGGTATTAAATGGGCTGTTAGAAATATTGATAGACTCCCTTCAAGGACATTTGCAAAACAACCCCACTACGTATCATAAAATGATATTACGTACATTACCAGCACCTTTTCAAGAAACGGTTAAGTTGCCTGTTTATGAGGCGGTACGTTCTATGTTAGACTATATTTCTGGAATGACTGATAGACATGCCCTTAATTTATACCGAAAATTAAAAGGCATGGTAATGCCTAGTTGGTAATAATTCTTTAGAGCGTAAATACTGTTTATAAAAAAATAGTTTACGTTTAAATAAAACAGTTTATTGCCTTGCAGGAATGCCTTTGCGGAAGATTATTTTGCTGTTGTACTACTTTTTGTTTGCTTTTTTTTCGCAAACGTTAATTCCTCTTTTTTAGTGCTAAAATCTATCGATAACACATCCCCTTCCGATAAACTTCCTTTCAATATTTCTTCTGCAATTGGATCCTCCAAGTATTTTTGGATAGCTCTATTCAATGGCCTTGCCCCAAATTGAGGGTCGTAGCCTTTTTCAGCAACAAAGTCTTTGGCTTTTTTAGAAAGCTCAATTTTATATCCTAAATCACCAATGCGCTTTATTAAATGGCTTAAAGAAATGTCGATAATTTCATGGATATGTTCGCGTTTTAACGAATTAAAAACAATAACATCATCCAAACGATTTAAAAACTCAGGACTAAATGCTTTTTTTAAGGCTTTTTTAATAGTTGCACGCATTTCTTCATCTTCATTTTTAGCCTTTGAGCTAGAAGCAAAACCAATGCCTGCACCAAAATCTTTCAAATCGCGTACACCAATGTTCGAAGTCATAATAATAATGGTATTTCTAAAGTCAACTTTACGACCAAGACCATCGGTAAGTATTCCATCATCAAGTACTTGTAACAAAAGGTTAAATACATCTGGATGCGCCTTCTCAATTTCATCGAGCAGCACCACACTATAAGGCTTACGTCTCACTTTTTCGGTTAGCTGACCGCCTTCTTCATAACCTACATACCCTGGAGGGGCTCCTACTAAACGAGAGACAGAGAATTTCTCCATATACTCACTCATATCTATTCGAATAAGGCTGTCTTCTTTATCGAACAAATTAGCAGAAAGCACTTTTGCTAATTCTGTTTTACCAACTCCTGTTGGGCCTAAAAAGATAAAAGTTCCAATCGGTTTATTAGGGTCTTTTAACCCAACACGGGTGCGCTGAATCGACTTAACTAACTTTTTAATAGCATCATCTTGGCCAATCACCTTGGTGTTAAGTTCATCACCCATTGCCAATAATTTATTGCTTTCTTTTTCAGCAACTCGATTAGCCGGTATGCCTGTCATCATGGCAATTACATCCGCAATATGCTCTTCATTAACTTCGTAGCGTTGTTTTTCGGTTTCTGCTTCCCAAGCGGCTTTGGCTTCTTCTAGTTTTTGTTTTAGTTGCTTTTCATTATCACGCAAACGAGCCGCTTCTTCATATTTTTGGCTACGAACCACTAGGTTCTTTTGTTCTTTTATCTCTTCAATTTCCTTTTCTAATTTCTCAATAGATTTTGGAACATGAATATTATTAATATGTACACGAGCTCCAGCTTCATCCATTACATCAATGGCTTTGTCTGGCAAATGGCGGTCGCTAATATATCTATTCGAAAGTTTTACACATGCCTGAATGGCTTCTGCACTATAATTTACGTGATGATGCTCTTCGTATTTGTCTTTAATATTATCTAAAATCTGAATCGTTTCTTCAGGTGTAGTTGCTTCTACTAAAACCATTTGAAAGCGTCTTGCTAAAGCACCATCTTTTTCAATATACTGGCGGTACTCATCTAATGTAGTGGCTCCAATACATTGAATTTCGCCACGCGCCAAAGCAGGCTTAAACATATTAGAGGCATCTAACGAGCCAGAAGCTCCACCAGCACCTACAATCGTGTGTAATTCATCTATAAATAAAATTACATCAGGCGATTTTTCTAGTTCATTCATCACCGCTTTCATGCGTTCTTCAAACTGCCCACGGTATTTTGTGCCTGCTACCAAAGAAGCTAAATCAAGCGTAACTACACGCTTACCAAATAAAATGCGTGATACTTTTTTTTGAATTATACGCAAGGCTAACCCTTCGGCTATGGCTGTTTTACCAACCCCAGGTTCGCCAATTAAAATGGGGTTATTCTTTTTTCTACGAGATAAAATTTGAGCTACTCGCTCAATTTCTTTTTCACGACCCACTATGGGGTCAAGCTTATGGTCTTCTGCCATTTTGGTAAGGTCTCTACCAAAATTATCTAATACAGGAGTTCTCGATTTTTCAACTTTGGGACTAGACTCTTTTCCAGTGGCACTGCCTTTGCCTCCTCCAAATAATTTGGAGGAGCCTTCATCATCATCTGTTTCTGAAGACGACATGGGTTGTTCGGTTTGGTACTCGAGCAGTTCACGAACTACTTCGTAGCTAATGTCAAATTTTTCTAAAATTTTGCATCCCAAATTAGACTCATCTCTTAGAATAGAAAGCAATAAATGTTCGGTACCAATAAGGGTGCTTTTAAAAATCTTGGCTTCTAAGTACGTGATTTTTAGCACTTTTTCACTTTGGCGAGTTAATGGAATGTTACTCGCCTTTTTCATAATGGTAGAAGCAGTACTTTGTGTCGCTTTTTCAATGCCCTCACGTAAATCACTTGCTGATACGCTTAATTTTTTAAGTAATTCTATGGCAACGCCATCTCCTTCTCGAATCATTCCGAGTAAAAGGTGTTCGGTGCCAATATAATCGTGCCCCAAGCGCAATGCTTCTTCACGACTTAGTGAGATTACTTCCTTCACTCTATTTGAAAATTTTGCTTCCATATAATTGCTAATAACCATGTAAATCTAAACGATTCTGCCTAATTAACAAGTAGAACTAATTTAAATTACAAACAGTTTAGATAGTTAAATTTGTTGGCGAATAATCGTGCCCGAATTTGGTCCTTCCGAAAAAAGTAAATCTACGATACTTAATCCTTGTACAAAATTGTTGCCAAATACGTGTTGATAGGTGGCATATTCAATTTTTAGTGATAAGGGAACCGCTGTTTTAGGATGTATGCTCGACCGAAGGTCAATGCATGGCGAATCTGCTGTTTTTTGATACGCTGATGTGAATAAAATAGGCGTATCAATCTGAAGAAATTTAAGACATAATGTCAGCAAATTAAGATTGAGTTCAAAAAGTGTTTCGTGGGCTGAATAAATTTCTTGTTTTATATAATCAGCATAATACTCAAAAAAAGGAGCTTTGCCATAAGCCGATTTTATGGCTCGCCAATGCCGGTTTGCCCATTTCTGAGTGTGGTCAATTTTAATTTTATCAATTTTAATCTTTTTTTGGCTACCTATTAATGGAATTGATAATGAATCGACCCCATTAACCGTTAAAATATGGGTGCGGTTTCGGTAGGTTTGTTTAACAAAATTTTCGTGCTGTTCTATTATTACCTTATCTGCTTTTGCAAGCAGCGAAAAGTAGAGGGTGTTAGGGAGGTATTGTAGGTCGAGGAGAATTTTCATAGTTAATTATAAAGCTACTTGTCTCTTCCTAAGATTTTTACTGGGTTCATTTCATTAGGGAAAAAATCAGTAATAAAAACAGTATTGTTTACTTCGTTAACAAAATAAAGTATCTTAATAGTTTTTCGATTTGAAAGAGAGTAGATTAAATACCTATGGCCTTTTTTTAAATAGGTTAATGCATCTTCTACTCTTCCTCTAGTAGGATTTTGAGATAAGGACTGTGCCATAGTCAATATTTCTAACGACTTTTTATCCGCACTTAATAACGAGTGTGTTTGGTATAAAAAAGAAAGTAAATCCTCAAAATATTGTTCGGCCTCAGGAGTTATTTCTACTAAATAGCTTATTGAGCTTTCCAAAGTTCAACATCATTTATAAAACTGGATAAACTTCTAGTGTTTCCTTTTACTATTGATTTAAGCGAAGCTTCAGCTCTTACCTTTAAATCAGTTTTTGAGGTAGAGAAAAAAGAGCCTGTAGATTTTGAATTATGATACGCTAACATTTGTTTAATAGCTTCGATTAAATGTGGCTCTCTGACATTGCTTATCTCAGCCTTAATCCAATTTATGTCTGTTTGCAAATTCATTTATTATAACAATTATACTATAAAAGTACTATTATTTTATCGGATTTGGCCAATATAGAAAAGTAAAGGGTGTTGGGGAGGTATTGAAGCTCGAGGAGGATTTGCATAAATAATGCAATACCCCATACTTAGGTACTTAAAAATTGTAAATACTATAATTAAAAAGCATTACTAACCAATATTTGCTATAAAAGCACAATTACCATAGACAGTAGTCTATATTTTACCTAAGAGCAGAAATTATTTTGGTTTTTCATTTTTTTTTTTTTGTAAAATTGAATTGCTATTTTATCCAATTTTAAATAAAACTTATAATTTTACTTATATTTACTGCTAACTATATTTAATTAAGTAGCTACAATTAGTTTAAAGTAGGGATTGGTAAAAACATTTGTTTTGTTGATATGGGATGTAAATTGCTTTAAAAAAATGTTTAATTTAAACCTTACAAAAATGAAAAATGTAATGAAAACGATGATGGTAGTTGGTGTATTTGC
>CAZGDC010000103.1:0-8284 GCA_964524405.1 uncultured Roseivirgaceae bacterium | reverse complement strand
CCTTGACCAAAAGCAATTAAATCACTTAATAATTGCTCTTCAAGGG
Source organism: uncultured Roseivirgaceae bacterium (assembly GCA_964524405.1). Classification (GTDB taxonomy): domain Bacteria; phylum Bacteroidota; class Bacteroidia; order Cytophagales; family Cyclobacteriaceae; genus JAKISE01. The sequence continues at coordinate 8,238 of CAZGDC010000103.1, read as the reverse complement.
TATCTATCATCTTTATTTTATAATCATTATTATCAAAAATCTCCAATACTTCAAACTGCCACACCTCTTCATAATTGGTAAGCGTATAATGTTTTCCTGTTCTCATTATGTTAAAGGAGGCGTTCATATTTTTGTTGATTTTACATGGTCAAAACTAAGGGTTTCCTATAAAAAAACTACCTTTGTGTATTAATATAAACAAGCAGTATGTCACTAAGTATTATCGGAGCTATTATAGAAATATCAGAGGTTCAACAAATAAAAGAAACTTTTAAAAAGCGAGAATTTGTTATTGAAGTTACTGAAAACCCTCAATATCCAGAGTTTATTAAGTTCGAAACCATTCAAGATAAATGTGCTTTATTAGATCAATATAATATAAGCGATAAAGTAAATGTTAGCTTTAACCTTAAAGGTAGAAAATGGACTGATAGAGAAGGGAAAATAGTGTATTTCAATTCGCTTCAAGCTTGGAAAATTCAATTAGAAGGAAGTACTCAATCAGCCTCAGAGGCACCTGCTGCTGCTCCAGAAGCAGCGCCATTAGAAGGCCTATCTGAGCCAACGTGGAGTAACGATGAAAAAGAAGGCGACCTTCCTTTTTAATCGAAATATACTTGTTGGCATCAATGTTTCTTAGGTCTTTTCACCTATTTTTAATCTGTTTTAATCCCTCTACCTTTAAATTATAAAAATCGCAATAAACGAACTGAACTAATGGCAGCATCACTTTATATAGTTGAAGACGATGAAATATATGCACAATTTTTAAAGGCTAACTTTAAAAAAGAATACGAGGTGCATACATTTGTATCTGCCGAAGATTGCCTTAAAGCCATAAATGGGAAAACCCCCGATGTGATGATTCTAGATTATAATTTACCTGGAATAAGCGGTATTGAGCTGTATGATAGGCTAAAGTTACCCTATCAAAACGCTAAATTTATTATGCTTAGCTCCATTGATGATGGAGCACAAGTGCTTGAATTTATAAAAAAGGGAGTAACAGATTATGTTGTAAAAGATGATAATGTTATTACTTCGTTGCAAAGTGTAATTAAAGGAGAAAACAATTTTTCGCTTACTTAATGCTTTAAAGGCAACTCAAAAGTAAATATTACTTCTCTATCCTTCTGACTAAACCTTATTTTACCCCCTAAAGCTTGAGCATATTTTTGAGCAATAAATAGGCCATTTCCTAATGCACTTTCACCATGAGTGGGCCTAGTTGATAAGGGAGCATTTTGTTTGAATAGGTTAGGCACTTCTTCTTTAGGTATTGGGCCACTAAGAGAGGTAATAGCTAATTTAATAGTGTTTGTTTGGGTTAATAAACCTACCTTAATATGGCTCTCTTTTGGCGAAAACTTTACCGAATTTGATACTAAATTATCAAGCACTCGTTCTAGAGCCCTTTTGTCTGACCAAGCAGTCACTTTGTTTAAATCAAGCCCAATAGTCTGTTTTTTTGTTGTTATTTGTTTATTATAATTTTTAAAACTATGGTCTAATATTGCCTCTACTTGCAGTTCTTCTGGGTTCAATTCAATAGTGTTATTTTCGATGGCTCTTAAATCTATCAAATTTCGAACAACCGTAAGGCCTTCCTTAATTACCCACTCCATTCGTGTAAGATAATCAAGTTGTTCTTCATTTAAATTTTCAGACACAAGCTGAAGTAATTGGTTTAAAGCAAAAAGTTTATTAAATGGAGATTTAACATCGTGAGAAACCAACTTTAATAATTGCTGTTTTTCGCTTTCTAAATCTCGAATTTTTTGCTCTAGCGCTTCTATGTTTTTTTGTTGTGTCATTCTAAATCAATAACGGTTACACTAAACTACGCAGAAAACTTATGCCCGCATTATTGTGGGGGTCGTTGTTTCTCTTTTTAAGCATCTCCATTCACCATCAAATCATAATGTTTTTCTTTTGTCAAATTGATTATTAAGTTGAAATAGCAATTCCCGCCATCCTCAACTTCCATAATTTCATTTTTCCAATCGCTGTCCCAAGTGTCGCAAAAGCAGTTAACCCAAACTTCCTTTTCTCCTTTATCATTTATTACAGGAACATATTGTCGCTTGTAATCGTCAAGTTCGATTACAAAATGTTCTAATTTTAGATTGTATTCTGGGTGTTCTTTATTTATTTCATCGTATTGGCGTTCTTGTTCAGGGTTATATTCCTTTATGCAGTCGTTCAATATTTTTTCAATTGTTTTTAAATCTTGTTCTGTCAATTCTGTCGATTTAGCACCTTTAAAAATCCAACGATAAGTGATATCAAATGGAATAATTGCAATTTTTGAACTATCTGTTTTTATTATTTCAACTTGATTATTTTTAATCTTTTTATTCGAATCGGTTTTTTGTTCAATTTGTCCACATCCTAAAAAAGCCAAACTAGTTATTACGTAAAATACTTTATTCATATTTGTTTTTTTTTCAATGCTCCCACAACAAGTTGATAAACAAAGGGCTTAAAAAAGAGTTGTTCGATACGTTTATTACCCTGTTTTTTCCACACTAATAATTGAGAACCGGCTAAAGTGCTTTTTTATTTCTTTACGTGCAAGAAATAACACATTAGCTCCTTCTTCGTCATTCAAATCCCAATTATGACCACATTGGATGGTAATTTGTTGACTTCGGTAAACGGTTCGGTTTGCTCCAAACCCTGTAAACAGTATTCGATAGGTTACCATAAAATCAAGCTACTTCTTATTATCAATAATTTCTTTTACCACCGTTGGGTCTAGCAAAGTAGAGGTGTCACCAAAATTATTGGTTTCACCCTCTGCGATTTTACGTAGTATTCTACGCATAATTTTACCTGAACGTGTTTTTGGTAAGCCTGTTACAATTTGCACTTTATCTGGTTTCGCAATAGGTCCAATAATTTTATTAACCGTTTCTCTAATTTCATTTACAAGGCTCTCTTCCGATCTATGTGTATCATCAGCAATTACATAAGCATAAATACCTTGTCCTTTAATATCGTGTGGGTAGCCCACCACAGCCGATTCAATAACTAGAGGATGTTCATTAATAGCATTTTCTACTTCGGCTGTTCCCATTCTATGGCCAGATACATTAATTACATCATCAACTCTGCCTAATATTCTGTAATAGCCGTCTTCATCTCGTTTAACTCCATCTCCTGTAAAATACAGCCCTTTATAAGAGGAAAAATAGGTTTTTTGGCAACGCTTATGGTCGCCATAGAGTGTACGAATCATGCCAGGCCAAGGAAACTTAATACAAAGGTAGCCTTCTACGCTATTGCCTTTTAGCTCCTCCCCTTTTTCGTTTACAATAATGGGCTGCACACCAGGTAGTGGAAGTGTAGCATACGAGGGTTTTGTGGGCGTAATGCCTGCAATAGGCGAGAGCATGATTCCGCCTGTTTCGGTTTGCCACCACGTATCTACAATAGGGCATTTTCCTTTACCCACATGGTCGTGGTACCAATGCCAAGCTTCTTCGTTAATGGGCTCGCCTACCGAACCGAGTACTTTTAATGATCGTAAATCTTTGTTTTTAAAGGGGGCTAAGCCATGTGCTTGTAAGGCTCGAATGGCGGTTGGTGCTGTATAAAACTGAGTTACTTTATGCTTATCAACCACCTCCCAAAAACGACCTGCATCTGGATAGGTAGGAATGCCTTCAAACATTAAAGTTGTTGCTCCACTTAATAGCGGCCCATACACAATATACGAATGCCCTGTAATCCAACCCACATCTGCGGTGCACCAATACACATCTCCAGCGGTGTATTGAAATACATTTTCAAAGGTAAATTGGGTATAAACCATATACCCTCCACAGGTATGTACTACGCCTTTAGGTTTACCTGTAGAGCCAGAAGTATAAAGAATAAATAACATATCTTCCGAATCCATTTCTTCGGCTGGGCATTCAGTAGGTTCTCCTTCAATTACATCGTGCCACCAGTAATCTCTACCTGCTTTCATATTAACTTCCCCGCCCGTTCGGCTTAGTGTAATTACTGTTTCTATGGTGGAGCAGTTTTCGAGGGCTTCATCAACTATTGCCTTAATTGGAATTACCTTGGTTCCTCTATAATTTTCATCAGAAGTCAACACCATTTTTGCTTTGCAATCATTAATTCGATCGGCTAAGGCGGTAGAAGAGAACCCAGCAAATACAATGGAGTGTACGGCTCCTACTCTGGCACATGCGAGCATTGCAATGGCTGCTTCTGGAACCATAGGCATGTATATGACTATGCGGTCACCTTTTTTAACGCCTTTTTGTTTTAACGCATTAGAGAATTGATTAACTTGTTCGTACAGTTCTTTATAGGTAAGTGTTCTGGATGTTTCAGAGGGGTCGTTGGGTTCCCAAATAATGGCAGCTCTATTGCCATGGGTGTATAAGTATCGGTCAAGAATATTTTCCGTAATGTTGAGCTTTCCATTCGTAAACCAACTGATTTTGGGTTCTTCAAAGTTCCAATCAACCACGTTGTTCCATTGCTTTTTCCAATGAAATGTTTCTGCTACTCTACTCCAAAAAGCCTCTGGCTCTAATACACTTTTTTGATATTCGTGTAAGTAGCCTGATAGGGTTTGAATTTTAATGCTCATGCTATTCTTTAATTTATCCAACTGGTAAATTAAAGAATAATTAATGATTCGTAATAGTAATTAGATGATTTTATTCGCAGGGCGAAAGCCCATTTGGTTTAATACCCCGACCTTATAGGTCGGTATTAAGTGCCACTTAATACTCCGATGGCTCTGCCTCGGAGTAGTTTATTGCGCATTACAATAACCACATTTGCTTATTTTAATAAATCACCTATATCCTTCTTATTAAGGCTTTTTACAAAGCTATTATCAGTAGTAATTAAGTTTTCTGCTAGTTTTAACTTTCTGTTTTGTAGTTCAACTATTTTTTCTTCTACCGTGTTTTTGGTAATAAACTTATAAGTAAACACTTTTTTTGTTTGCCCAATTCGATGGGCGCGATCAATGGCTTGTGCCTCTACGGCTGGGTTCCACCATGGGTCTAATAAAAACACATAATCTGCTTCGGTTAGGTTTAAACCTAACCCTCCTGCTTTTATCGATATTAAAAATATTTTAACGTCATCATTCTCTTGAAAACGATCTACCTGCGCTTGTCTATTTCTAGTAGCCCCGTCTAAGTAGCAATAATCCAAACCTCTTGTTTCAATAATTTCTTTTACAATGGTTAAGTGCTTTACAAATTGGCTAAATATTAAAATTTTGTGCCCTTCAGATAGGGTATTGGTAAGCATATGCATCATATCGTCTAGTTTACCTGAATCCCCCACATATTCAGGGTCCGTCATTTTTGGGTGGTTGGCAATGAGCCTAAGCTTGGTTAAGCCTTGTAATAACATCATGTGAGATTTGCCCATGCCATGTGTTTCAATATGAGATAGTATTTCGTTTCTATACTTGTTTTTTGTTTCTTCATACATGTCCGCTTGCAGGGTTGTCATGGTAGAATAATGTATGTTCTCAATTTTTTCTGGTAAATCTTTGGCCACTTGCGATTTATGCCTTCGCATAATAAATGGCTTAATTAATTTATAAAGTTTATTCAGTTTATCTTCATTATTTTGCTTTTCAATAGGTATTTGAAACTGCTTTTTAAAAAAAGCTTGCGACCCAAGCAATCCAGGATTTATAAAATTCATTTGCGACCATAAATCCATGGTGCTGTTTTCAATGGGTGTACCTGTTAAAATAAGTCGGTAACTAGAATGTAGCTCGCGTACGGCTTTAGATATGTTTGAGGTCGGGTTTTTAATGGCTTGCGACTCATCTAAAATGATGTAATGGAATTTATACTTGACTAGTAAGTCTAAATCTCTTCTTATAATTCCGTAAGAAGTAATAACCAAATCATATCCTTTAAATTGTCCAACATCTTTGGTTCTATTTACGCCTGTATAAATAAATACGTTTAAATTAGGGGTAAATTTTTTAGCTTCTTTTTGCCAGTTATAAACTAAGGATGTTGGCATTACTAAGAGCGAAGCAGCCATCGCTCCTCCTTCTTTTTGAGATTGTAAAAGTGCGAGTGTCTGTACTGTTTTTCCCAACCCCATATCATCGGCTAAACAACCTCCAAGGTTATAATAATTTAAAAATTGAAGCCAATCGTAACCCGCCTTTTGGTATGGTCGTAAGGTGCCTTTAAACTTTTGAGGCATTGGAAAGTTATCAATTTTATCAAAGTTTCTTAATTGATGCAGCTTTTTATTCATAATAACTTTAGCATGTTCTACATGCTCCAATTCATGAATGAGTGCTATATGATGTTTTTTTAAAATCAGATTTTCATCGTCATTATTTTCAGAAAAATAGAACAACTCTGAATAGTCTTGTAGCCAACTAGCAGGTATTACGGCAATTTCTCCGTTGGGTAACTTAATTTCATTTTTTCCTTTTAATACAAGTGCCCGTAATTCTTTAAAAGGTATTTCATACGAGCCAAACAAGATAATAGCTTTAATATCAAACCAATCAATGTTTTCGTTGATATCAATTTTTATACTTGCATCCCCTACAAAATATTTTTGATTGCCATTTTGTTTTTGAACCAGTTCAATTTTTTTGTTGGCAAGGTTCAACTTGTTTTTCTGAATCCAATCAAATGCCTCCCCCGCAGGAAATGCTTTTTTGCCATTAACTAGGTCTAATCCCAAGCTTTTTAAATAATCAATTAACTCGGCTTCTTCCTTTAAGTTTCTAGCAATCCGATGAAAAACATACGAGTTTTCTGTTTTCTCTACATCAACAATAATCTCGTTTTTATTAGAGGGTTCTATTTTTAATCCTTCGTAATTAAACACATAACCAAATACAAATTTTTCAATGTCTATATGCTCTTCTAACCCTCCATTAGTTAGTGCTAAACTATGCTGTAATTGAGGCAAAGGGGCAAAGGCTAATTCTGCTTTTGGTGTACTATGTTTAGTAACAATTTCAAACCCTTTGGCATACACATCAAAATTAGCTACTAGTGGAGCTATAAATTTACGATAGTAAGTGTCTTCAACTTTATGAGGAATAAGTATAAACTTTTTGTTTAAGAAGGGCTTCAGTTTAGCTCCATCAATATTTTTTTTAAACGAATAGATTCGCCCTTCTACAACTAGCCACACGGGTTCATCCGATAAGATATAACCGCCTTTGTATTGAAAATCTATTTTCTGTTCTTTGTATTTAATTGTTGGAAAATAATGTGTATTATCTTCATTTCGTCTAAAATGAAAAAGCACCGATGCCTTTTCTGGCATCACTATTAACTTTCGCCAAGCGGGCTCTCCATCGCTGCCCATTTCGAATACAAGCTTGCCAACTAATAAGGGAAGTATTGTAGCTCTAATGTTTTTAAGGTGTTGCCCTATTAGTTCTTGCAGTGTTTGGTTTCCTTTTTCTTGATCAAATACTTTAGAAAAAAACTCCTTAGGTTTAGTGGCAGGGGGAGCATATTTTTTTATAATAGCATCGTGTTGCATGCCATCCATTAGTTTAATGAGCTCAAAATCATGTTCATCAAGCCCAGACGAAAACTCTTTAGCATTTTGAGAAGAAATGTTTTGGTTTTGGAGGGTTAGTTGGTCTTTCTCATCTACTCTAACCACAAAAGATTCAAACAAAAAACCTAAGTATTCGTGCTTAAAAATGGAGTAAATTATTTGAAACTTATCTTGAGCTGATATATTCATTTATAACATTGCATTAACCTGCAAAGTAACATATAAAGGTTTTTTTAGGCAAGCAAAGAAGGTGCGATTAAGCATATAAATTGCAAAGAAAATATTGTTGGGAGTGCTTTTTGAAATACTTATACCGTTTTAGTTTTGAGGTGTCGTAATAATTAGATTGAATGCCAAAAAATTGACACCTGCCTTTAGCGGTTTGCAGCCCTAGTCTTTTGTAAGGCAAAGGTTTTTAAGTACAACTATTTATGGATGGACTAATAAAAGGGATGCCCAAGCCTAAGCCTCTAAGAATTAAAAGGATGGATAACCCTACTAAAAAATAAGGCACTGTTTTATAAAATCTACTCCGCAAGGTAGGGGATAAAAAGTTAGACCAAACAGCTAACATCAACATAATTGGCAGTGTGCCTAAACCAAAATAGAACATATAAGAAGCGCTGCCTACCACAGACCCCATTGATAGTGCCGTAAACATGGCAGCATACACTAAGCCACAAGGCAATAGGC
>CAZGDC010000102.1:0-8366 GCA_964524405.1 uncultured Roseivirgaceae bacterium | reverse complement strand
AAACCAACTAAGGTCTGTTACAAAATTGGCAGGCAAAACAACAAGCATGAATAATGCGGGTTAAGGCCAACAAGAATAAACCTGTTGACCTTAGTTATTTGCTTTTGCAGTGAACTTATTAACCTGGCGGACGCATTTTAGGATTATCAAATAAATAAAACGTCATTCCTGCGGAGGCAGGAATCTCTAAATCAAGTTTTTTAAAAGATTAAAACCCTAATTAATATTCGCCACTTTAATAACACTAGAATTATACCGCTTCTTGTATTTCTTTAGGCGTAAGCATTAATAGTTCATTTATCACAACCTCTGTTACATAACGTGTTTGGTTATCTTTATCCGTATAAGAACGGTGTACTAGCTTGCCTGATACGGCAACTCGATTGCCTTTATCTACATAATTATTTATAAACTCAGCAGTAGAGCCCCAAGCCACAATTTTATGCCATTGGGTATCATTAACTTTTTGCCCTTGTTGGTTTACATAATAATCGGAGGTTGCAAGTGAAAACCCTGCCATTTTTTTGCCAGAGTCGAATGTTTTCATTTCAGGTATGTTACCTAGGTTGCCAATTAATTGTACATTGTTCGTTAAATTTTTCATGATTCGTTTTTTTAGTGAATGAAATAATTTCTTCAAAGGTGATAGCAAGTTTTAATCTAAGTCGGGTGTTAATTGTTTGTATATGTTTATATTCGTTTTTAAATGTTTGTAAACGGATAATCCGCTAAATAATGGAATCAAGACAGTGCGAAGAATGTGGAGAAAAAATTATCGGACGAATAGATAAACGTTTTTGTTCGGATTTATGTAGAAATGCACATAATAATTCGAGAAGTAGAGATAAAAATAATTTAATGCGGAAGGTAAATGCCATCCTTCGAAAAAATAGAGCCATTCTCGAATCGCACAACCCCGCAGGCATGGGTAAAGTAAGTAAAGCAAAGCTCCTAAAAGCCGGGTTTGATTTTAGCTATTTTACAAATGTATATACCACAAAAGCGGGCAAGCAATATGTTTTTTGCTATGAGCAAGGATACTTGCCTATCGAAAATGATTACTTTGCATTAGTAATTAAAAAGGAATACATAGATTAAGTAATGAAATTTAAAGAGAAGCTAAGAGAAATAGTTGAAGGAAACTCCACCCAAAATGGCAGATATTTTGATTATGGTATTCAGCTTGTTATTATAATTTCATTAACATCTTTTGCCTTGGAAACGCTTCCAAATAACAGCGAGTGGTTTAATATTATTTTGCAGCATATAGAAACAATCACAGTAATAATTTTTACGGGGGAGTATTTTTTACGCATTTATGTGGCTAAAAATAGATTAAAATATATGCTTAGTTTTTATGGAATAATTGACCTCATTTCAATAATTCCATTTTATATAGCAAGAACCCTCGATTTAAGGGCGTTGAGGATATTTAGAATATTTAGAGTTTTTAAAACACTAAAATTAATACGATACAGCAAAGCCATTTCGAGGTTTCACTTGGCAGCAAAAATTATTAAAGAAGAATTTATCTTGTTCTTAATTATTGTAGCCATTTTTATTTTTATGGCCGCATCGGGTATTTATTTTTTCGAACATGAAGCGCAGCCCGAAATATTCAAATCTGTATTTCATAGCCTATGGTGGGCTATTGTAACGCTTAGCACCGTGGGCTATGGAGATGCTTATCCAATAACCGCAGGAGGCAAAATATTCACCTTTTTTATTCTTTTAATTGGTGTAGGAGTTGTTACAATTCCTGCAGGTTTGGTGGCATCGGCACTTTCAAAAGCAAGGCAAATAGAAGAACAAAAAAATAAGCAGGATAAACAATCAAAATAGTAGTTTTGCCATAGATTCCCATCTTATTAATTTAGTGCTGTTTTGTGAGGGGGGTATTACATTGTATAATTAAAGTATAGTTAAAAATAATTGTTTGGAAAATTACCACTACTGCGATAGCCTTATTAAATATAAAAGGCGCACAACCATTGAGGTTAACATTGGAGATGTTTCCATGGGAGGGGATAACCCTATTAGGGTACAATCCATGACCACTACCGATACAATGGATACCGCCAATACAGTACAGCAAACCATTAGAATGGTGGAGGCTGGGTGTGAGTATGTTAGAATAACCGCACCTGGAGTTAGAGAAGCAGAAAACATAAAGCACATTAAGGAGGAGTTGTTGGCGCAAGGAATTAAGGTGCCTTTAGTGGCCGACATACATTACACCCCCAATGCGGCTATGGAAGCCGCTAAGCATGTTGAAAAGGTAAGAATTAACCCTGGAAACTTTGCAGATAAAAAGAAATTTCAAACATTAGTTTATACAGATAGCTCCTATCAAGAAGAAATAAATAGAATTAGAGAAAAATTTGTACCACTTATACATCAATGCAAAAAATATAATACAGCCCTTCGGATTGGCACTAACCATGGTTCATTATCTGATCGAATTTTAAGCAGATATGGCGATACCCCACTGGGCATGGTAGAGTCGGCACTGGAGTTTGTTCGTATTTGTGAAGAAGAGGAATATTATAGTATTGTGCTTTCTATGAAAGCAAGTAATACAAGGATAATGGTACAGGCGTATCGGTTGCTTGTGCATAAGCTAGAGGAGGAAGGACTAAAGCCATATCCGCTGCATTTAGGAGTTACCGAAGCGGGCGATGGTGAAGATGGTAGAATAAAATCATCCGTTGGTATAGGCACCCTTTTAGAAGATGGACTTGGAGATACCATTCGAGTATCTCTTACCGAAGATCCTGAGTTTGAGATGCCAGTAGCAGAAACACTGGTTAAGCGGTATGCAAATTATTTCAAAAATAACCTTCCTGAACTCCCAGTATATGAAAAAAATCCATTTGAATATGCGGCTAGAAAAACCAACCTCGTGCTCGATTTTGGAGGAGAAACGAGCCCAAGGGTACTTGCCAACTACTCGAATCAAGGGCTTAAAAAGATAGAAGATCTGCACTCGATTGGTTACCGTTATATGCAGGCTACTGATAAATGGGTTAGTTTAGATACCGCTGCCGATTATGTTTATCTAGGCAGCCATAACCTTGCGCTAGAATTACCTTCGGGTTTAAAAGCTATTTTAGATGCACCCGTATGGGTACAAAATCAATCGGAGTCTAATTGTTTTCCATTGTTTACAATTAATGACTATAAACATGCCAAACAGAAGCATACCGAATTAAATTTTTTAGAGATAGATATATCCGAATATAAAAAAATGCCTGTATTGGAAGCCAATACGGTACTCATATTAAAAACAAAGGCAGCCAACCCCATGCCTGCCTTTCGCCAGTTTGTAAGAGGGCTTATGCAGCAAAATATTAAAGCACCCGTAGTGCTATCGCATCTTTATTCAAATATAAGCCCCGATGAATTTCAATTATTTTCAGCTACCGATATAGGAGGGGTTTTAATTGATGGATTGGGTAATGGAATAATGATAAGATATACCTCATCTACTGGCAATAATAATGAATTAGCCAATAATACGGCATTCGGAATTTTGCAAGCAGCACGCACACGCATGTCTAAAACAGAGTACATCTCTTGCCCTTCGTGTGGTAGAACGTTGTTCGATTTGCAATCAACTACGGCTAAGATTAAAGAAAAAACAGACCATTTAAAAGGTGTTAAAATTGGCATAATGGGATGTATTGTTAATGGGCCTGGCGAAATGGCCGATGCCGACTATGGATATGTGGGCGCAGGAATCGAAAAAATATCTTTATACAAAGGTCAAGAAGTAGTTAAAAAAGGACTAAAACCCGAAGTGGCCGTTGATGCGCTTATTCAATTAATTAAAGACGATGGACGTTGGGTGGAAGCAGAAGAGATAATAAGCTAACCCCCAACTCCCAACCCTTAACGTATGAACATCGAAGAGTTTAGAAATTATTGTATTCAGAAACCTGGGGTTACAGAGGAGTTTCCGTTTAATGAGATTGCATTGGTTTTTAAAGTAGCAGGCAAAATGTTTGCTCTTATAGATGTAGAAAAATTTGAATCAATAAGCCTAAAATGCGACCCTGAAAGAGGAGTGAGCTTGCGAGAACACTATTCAGGCATTAATTATGCCTATCATTTTAGTAAAAAACATTGGATTGGGGTAGCTACCGATGGCTCTGTACCAGATAATTTAATGTATGAACTAATTGACCACTCGTATAAATTGGTGGTAAGTAAACTGCCCAAAAAGTTAAAAGAAGAATTAAAAGGGTTGCATAAAGGCACTGATTTACCCTAAAGCATAGCTGCTTTTAGTATCTTGTTTATTTTTAATTTTACTAATTTAAAATAAACAACGTATTTTTGCCGTTTGCCATAAATAAAGGCTTGTAATAATAGATGAAAGGTATTAATACTATTTTGATTTTTACAATAGGCATACTATTGGCTAGTTGCAAAGCTGATATGATTTGCCCTGCCTATCAATCTTATTATTTATTAGACGAAAATACACAGCGAAATCAGTTTTCTTATTTTGCAGAAGATTCTCTTCCCCGTAAAGATGTTTTCTATTCCACCCTCGATAAAAATGGGCTCATAGCCAAAACAAGTTTGTTTGCACATGTTGATAGAGATTGGGTTAGAGAGCGAGAATTACGAACGATAAATATGGATGTTGTTTACCCCATCCTTTCAGACTCTATATTATTTGCAGGCGATGCCATGATGTATGCCGAAACAGATGTGGTGGATAGTGTAGCACTTGATAGCGCAAGAATGGCTGCTCAAACGTTTCGTTATGGGGCAGACCAAAAGTACTATAATTGGTATTTTAGAGGAAAATTAGTTTGGAAAGATGAATTAGAAAAGGAACAAATTAAGGATAAAGATAATGAGGAAGAGGAGAAAACGGGCTTCTTCGGCTTCTTCAAAAAGCTCTTTAAAAAGAAGGATAAATCGGTTAATAATGAAGAAGAGCAAGCAGCGCTGGAAGGAGATTCATTAGAAGAAGGTAACCCTATAGCAGAAGAGCCAGAAAAGGGCGGATTTTTCAAAAAACTGTTTAGTAAAAAAGAAAAGGAACCTAAAGAACCCAAACAGCCTAAGCAACCCAAACAGAAAAAAGAAAAGGCTAAGAAGAAAAAGGGAGAAGTTTTAGAAGAAAAGGTGCCAGATTCGCCTGCTAAAGAAGAAGATGACGGAGAGGATGATTTCTAAGCATTTTACCCTTTCACTTTTAATCAATTTAATTGCAGGGCGATAGCCTATTTGATTTAATTTCTCACCCCAACCCAAACACCAATGGCTCTGCTTCGAGGTAGTTTATTTTTCAAAATCTACCCTGCGGTTATTTCTATTTCATAAAATAGCCTTTATTTTGTGGCTTAATGTAATCCCGTAGAAAAAAGCAACTTAAAACTATGAGTTCTGAAGAAGAAAAACCTAGCTTAAATTTTATTGAGCAATTTATCGAAGATGATTTAGCAGCTGGTAAGCACGATAAAATACAAACACGTTTCCCTCCAGAACCCAATGGCTATTTACATATTGGGCATGCAAAGGCTATTGTGGTTAATTTCGAAATGGCTAAAAAATATAATGGCAAATGCAACCTTAGGTTCGATGATACCAACCCCGAAAAAGAAAAAGTTGATTATGTAGATGGCATTAAAGCAGATATAAAATGGCTTGGTTATACGTGGGGAAAAACGTTATATACTTCCGATTATTTTGAGCAATTATATACGTGGGCTTTACAATTAATTAAGGAGGGAAAAGCCTATGTAGATGACCAAACGGCAGAAGAAATGTCGGCCAATAGGGGCACCCCTTCAGAGCCTTCAAGTCCAAGCCCTTACCGAAATAGAGCCATAGAAGAAAACATGGTGCTCTTTAAAGAAATGAAAGAAGGAAAGCATAAAGAAGGAACAAAAGTGCTTCGGGCAAAAATAGATTTGACTTCGCCCAATATGCTTATGCGCGACCCCGCCCTTTATAGAATTAAAAATGCGGTTCACCATCGTACAGGTAGTACTTGGCACGTATATCCAATGTACGATTTTGCACACGGGCAGTCAGATTCTATCGAACAAGTTACGCACTCATTATGCACCTTAGAGTTTGAAAATCACCGCCCTTTATACGAGTGGATTATTAAAGAATTGGGTATTTATCCATCTCGCCAAATTGAATTTGCTCGATTAAACCTGAGTTATACCATTACCAGCAAAAGAAAGCTTTTAACATTGGTAGAAGAGCAGCACGTAACGGGTTGGGACGACCCTAGAATGCCTACTTTGGTAGGCATGAGGAGGCGAGGGTTTCCTCCCAAAGCCATTACGAATTTTGCGCAAAGAGTAGGTGTAGCTAAAAGAAACAATATTATTGATGTTGCCTTGCTCGAATATTCTGTGCGCGAAGAATTAAACAAAACAGCTAACCGAGTATTTGGGGTGCTTAACCCTGTTAAGCTTATAATCGAAAATTATCCCGAAGGCAAGGTAGATATGATGCAAGCGGTTAATAACCCAGGGGACGAGGCCGCAGGAACAAGGACAATGCCATTTAGCAGAGAGTTGTTCATAGATAGAGCAGATTTTATGGAGAATCCTCCATCACCTAAAAAGTTTTTTAGACTTGGCCCCGATAGGGAAGTACGGCTTAAATACGCCTATATTATTAAGTGTACAGGGTTTGAAAAAGATGAAGAAGGTAATATTTCTTTAATTAAAGCAGAGTATTTTTCTGATACACGTAGTGGTCAAGATATTTCGGGCAAAAAAGTAAAAGGCACATTAAGTTGGGTAAGTGCAAACGAAGCCGTAGATGCAGAAATTAGGTTGTACGACCGCTTATTTTTAAATGAAAACCCTGCAAATTCAGAAGATATTACAGAATCATTAAACCCTCATTCGCTTACCATCGTTAAAGGGGCAAAAATTGAGCCTTCTGTTAAGGGTCTAACTAAAGGTGGCACGGTACAATTCGAACGCCAAGGGTATTTTACGGTAGATAAAGAAAGTACGCCCAATAATTTAGTGTTTAACAGAACTATTTCGCTGCGCGATAGTTGGGCTAAAGCTCAAAAAAAGCAATGAATTTTAAGAAAGAACTCTATCAGCAATGCCATAAAATTGTAGATGATAGAATAGCCCTTGCTCGAAAGCTTATTGAAGAAGCTCAAACAGCTGCTAGCCAAGATACGAAGAGCAGCATGGGCGATAAATACGAAACCAGTAGAGAGATGATGGCACTAGAAATGAGAAAAGCGGCAGAGCAGTTGCATGAAAGTGCTAAGCTAAAACAAGTGTTGAGCGAACTAAACCCTGATAAGGTTATCTCCCAAATAAATATTGGGAGCCTCGTGTTTACTTCTATTGGAGATTTTTATGTAAGCATAAGTTTGGGCCAAATCCAAATTCAAGATAAAACCATTTTTGCGCTCTCCGCAGTATCGCCTTTAGGAAAAAAATTATTAAATAAGCAAAAAGGAGATGAATTTGATTTTAATTCCAAAAAAATTAAAATTAATTCTATTGCATAAAAAGAGGGATGCTATTGAGCATCCCTCTTTTTATGATTTTATCGAGCACACGTTCTATCTGCGCAGGCAACTAAAAAAAAATCCTCCGAACTGATAACAATTAAGTCTATCGCTCGAAGGATTTTACTTCTATTAGTTGGCTTGTTGATTCAAAGGAGCGTGTTTTAGCTAAATTTTGCAAACGAAATTCGATGAACAGCATATTTCATCGTTGAACAGGCATTTTTCGACTGCAAATTATAGTGTAGCGAAAAACGCTATTTTTCGTAATCCACTACCGCTCGTTCTGAGCAAACTTCGCCAATGTATGCTTTTACTTTTTCATGTTCGGGGTGCACTTGGTAGGCCTCTAAATCAGCTTTGGTATTAAAGGTAGAGTAGAGTGCGGCATCATAGGCTAATGGTGAGCGATTAAAATCAGCACCAAACTCTAAATGGTTAAGTGCCGGTATGCTACTGTTTAAAGCGAGTAATCTAGTGTTAAGTTAAGTGTAAACTGTCAGCCCAAGTTTTGTTCTTTCCGCTTTTGACTTCCTAAAAAAATATTCACGTAGCAAAGCTATGCTCCTATTTTTTTACTTCGCCAAAAACATAAATAACTTCAACTTAACCACCATTTCACACTTAACTTAACACTAGTTTCTAATTCTGCTATAATTTTCCCTTTATCTAAATTTGGCTTTATATTTAAAAATACAATATGTATTATCATTCTTTTGTTAATAACTGTTTAACACCCAACACCCAACACCCAACACCCAACACCCAACACCCAATTTATCTATCTATCTATAATAAAAAACTTCGTGCACCCTACCTAAGGCATTAAACCGTATGGTTAAATTGC
>CAZGDC010000101.1:0-8525 GCA_964524405.1 uncultured Roseivirgaceae bacterium | reverse complement strand
TTTTTTTGCCTTGTTTTTTGCAAAAAGCTACTTCTAACTTCCCAAGAGTTTAAAACTCTTGGGAAGTTGATTTTTGATTACTGCTATTAGTGTGTGTCTAAATACCTACGCTAAGATGTTTCCGTTGCACTACGATATGACGTAGTATGCTAGCGAAAGCAATATTAATGCAGCTTATTATCTAATAAATAACAGCTCTCTATACTTTGGTAATGGCCAATCTTCATCATCAACTAAAACCTCTAATTTATCTACTGATTTTCTTATTTTTTCAAAATATTTTTCTTTTATATCATCACAATAAGCAATTGCTTTTTTAGCAGAACCTTCAATTTTATTCACGCGCTTACGTTCTTTAAGCATCGCATCAGAATCTATAATTAAATTTTTTATCAAAATAGATATTTCATCAATACTGGGTATAATATGCGAATTATCCAGTTCTATCTCTTTTAAACCTTTGGCATTGTCTATCAGCTTATTTTGATACTTAATGGCCGTTGGTATAATATGGTTCAGCACCAAGTCGCCTATTGTTCGAGCTTCAATTTGAACTTTTAGAATGTAATTCTCATAATTAATCTCATTACGAGCTTCCAGCTCAGGTGCTGAAAGCACACCAAACTTTGTATATAAGGTAATCGACTCCTTACTTACAAATGCGTGTAATGCTCGTGGGGTATCTTTTATATTGGGTAACTTACGTTTTTTAGCTTCCTTCACCCAGCCTTCTGAATAACCATCGCCTTCAAACCGAACGTTTTTAGATTCTTTGATGTAATCTCTAAGAATATCAACAATTGCTAAACGCTTATCTTCTCCTTTCTCAATTAAGGCATCCACTTTATGGGCAAAATCTGTTAAAACATCAGCTACAATTAAATTCAACACCGACATTGGCGAAGCCACATTCGTATCTGACCCAACCGCTCTAAATTCAAATTTATTGCCTGTAAAGGCAAAAGGAGACGTTCTGTTTCTATCCGTATTATCGAGTATAATAGAAGGGATTTTATCAATTCCTAGCTTCATATACATATTATCTCCTTTCTCTACTTTTATATTACCATTCGTCTCCAGCTCATCTAATACGGCAGAAAGTTGGCTTCCAATAAATACGGACATAATTGCGGGAGGTGCTTCATTAGCCCCTAATCTATGATCGTTGCCAGCAGATGCAATACTTGCACGTAGTAATCCTGCGTGTTGGTGCACTGCTTTAATAGTACATATAAAAAACGTAAGAAATTGAAGGTTATCTCGCGCACTACTGCTAGGTTGAAATAAATTTACACCTGTATTTGTAATTAAACTCCAGTTATTATGCTTTCCATTTCCATTCAAATTAGCAAATGGTTTTTCATGGAAAAGCACTTTGAGCTTATGGTGAACGGATACTCTATTCATCACTTCCATTAATAACTGATTATGATCGGTAGCCACATTAATTTCTTCATAAAGAGGGGCCACTTCAAACTGACTAGGGGCTACTTCATTATGGCGTGTCATAACAGGGATGCCTAATTTAAGTGCTTCAATTTCAAAATCTTTCATAAAATCATATACACGACTAGGAATTGACCCAAAATAATGGTCATCTAATTGCTGCCCTCTTGCAGGGCTATGGCCAAAAACGGTTCGTCCACTCATTACCAAATCGGGGCGAGCATCGTGCAATGACTTATCAATTACAAAATACTCCTGCTCACATCCCAAAGAAGCAGTAACCTTATTTACACTTTTATCGAAGTACTGACAAACTCTTTGTGCTGCCGCATCTATCGCATCAACCGCTTTAAGCAAAGGTGCTTTGTTATCAAGTGCTTCGCCTGTATAAGAAACAAAAATAGTTGGAATACACAAGGTTCTTCCTAAAATAAAAATGGGAGAACTTGGGTCCCAAGCGGTGTAGCCCCTCGCTTCAAATGTACTACGGATTCCTCCATTAGGAAATGAGGAGGCATCTGGCTCTTGTTGTATTAAAGTGGCGCCCTTCAGCTGCTCTATTCCTGTAGAAGCATCAAAGAAAGAGTCGTGTTTTTCGGCAGTTGCCCCCGTTAATGGCTGAAACCAGTGTGTATAATGAGTAATTCCTTTAGATACAGCCCACGTTTTGGCTGCCGAAGCAACCGCATTGGCTGAAGATGAGTCAATTCTATCACCTTTTTCAATTGCTTTTTTTACTATTTTAAATGCTTCTGGAGACAACGCTTGCCTCATTTTTTCTGTACCAAAAGAGTTTTCTCCAAAATAATCAGATACTTTATTGGATTCTGCTTCTGCACGAACCACTGCTCTGTTTTGAACTTCCTCAAGCGCTTTAAATCTCAAATGTGCCATTTTTATTATTGGGTTTTAATTACACCCAAAATTAGCATTTATATAAACAATAACAATATATAGGGTTGATTTTAAACCTAATTATGTAATATGTTGCTCTAATATGTCAGATAGCGAATATTATTAACACTTCGACAATTAACAATTAGTGCCATAGTTTAACTAAAATACAAGTCTTAGAATGCGGGTTTAATAGGACAAGCCTAACGAAAAGACTATAAGACATAAGACATAAGACATAAGACATAAGACTATAAGACGTAAGACTAAGACTAAAGACCTTTTTTTTGCTAAAAATAGGTTACTAATGGTGGTTGCGTTCTAATTATAACAGCATTTTGGCAAATACTTTTTCTTTGTGGATTTAACTCGCATTATTCATGGAGTTTAGTGGGTGTAGATACAAGGCGTCTAACTAGGTAGATATACAATTGTATTTCAAGGAGTTAGCAACGAAGTATATGCACCCACTAAATCCAAATAAAATTTAGTTAGCCCCATTTTTGGTGCGACTATTTGCGAAAAAATTTAGTGTATTTAGTTGAAAATAAGCTATTTGTAAACATCTATTAATTTTATGGTGAATAATGCGGGTTAAGGCAATAGCAGTTTCTTATTCTTGGTAGTTGATAATATTACTTGCAATGTTCTCATCAAATGTATTTGCTTCTAATAAATTTCGGAAGGCATTAAATGTGCTCCAAGGGGTGTTGGCTGCAAATAGGTTGGCGATAAAAGGAGGAATTTCTCCACCAGGATCAATTTGTAATACATATTTTACGTGCAACCTTGTAGCTGTTAAGGGTGTAACAATAAGAATGGATTCGGCTTTAGGAATTCGAACAATTCCATTTTTAGTGGGAATAAAATTTGGTAGATGTTTTAATCTAATGGTTAGTGCTTTTGTATGGAGATTTTGAGTTAAGGAAAAGCGAAAAATTAAATCACGATTATTAATTGGCCAAGGAGAGTCAACTTCTACATAATAAATAAAGGTGTGGGGGGTTATTTTTTTTAAGGTTTTAATATTCTCTATGCTATGCTGCCAAATATGGTATTTTTCTACATTAAGAATGCCACTTGCATACGCTTTTAGTGTTCCTGCTGCTTCAAATTCGACTATAATTGTTTTAAAGGAGGATGAATCAGTGGTGCATAACGATACCCTTATGCCTTGTTCGTTTTTTTGCAAAGTGCAATTTTTTTGCGCCATAGCCATGGGAGCAGTAAAAAGGAGCAATGTGCAAATATGTAATAAACTCATGTTATAAAGAAGTGGGCAATAAGCGTCTGTGATAATTAACTTGCCCCAAATGGTAGTTTAAATGCCCATATAAGTGAATGAGAAAGAATGAAGTAGTCATTGGTTTGCCCAATACGTCTATTGGGTAATTCGTATTTAATTGTGTTTCGTTAATATTGTTAAGCGTTTTAGTAATAACAGATATTGTAGTTTCAATTTCTTCTAATAGAGTAGAAATGGGTACGTTTTTATCTTCAAATTCAGCTTCTCGATTGCGCACATAACCTGAGTTGCCAAGAATATGCCCAATAAAATGCTGCAAATTACCCACCAAATGCAGGCATAAATTTCCTCCAGTGTTATTAATGCCTTTGGGCAATAGCCATAAGTCAGCTTCTTGATTATATGATTTAATCTCTTTTGATAACCTGTTAAGGTCTCGTTTGAATAACTGAATGAGGCTATTTACCATTGGTCAAGATTAAGGTCTTTTATTATGTCCTCTACTTTACGTTTTAAATCCTCATGAGTTGTATTTATTTCTGATTTGCTGCTTATTTTTTGTGTTAAACTAAAGTAGAATTTTATTTTTGGTTCCGTGCCAGAAGGTCTTACTGATATCTTACTGCCACTTTCAGTAAAAAATTGGAGCACATTAGAGGTTGGAAAATCCAGTTTAACCTCATTTCCTGAACTTAACTCCTTCTCAAAACCCGTTTGATAATCTTTAATAATAGTAACTAGTTCGCCACCAAGTGTAGTAGGAGGGGTTTCCCTAAACTGTTTCATTTTAGCAGTAATCTCTTCGGCTCCTGTAATGCCTTTGCGTGTAATAGGCGTCATACTATCGTGCCAAACCCCATAGTTAGCATAAATATCATCGAGTACATCCCAAAGTGTTTTTCCTTTCGATTTAGCATCGGCTGCCATTTCTGCGATGAGGGCACAGGTAGCCACGGCATCTTTATCACGCGTAACTGCCGAAGGCATATAGCCATAGCTTTCCTCACCACCGCCAATAAATTGATGAGGGCCTTCTAATTCCCTAATAGTGGTTGCAATGTATTTAAACCCTGTTAAGGTATTATAGCAAGGCATTTTATGATCGGCACAAATGGTATCAAAAAGATTGGTGCTTACAATCGTTTTAACCATATACTGTTTATCCGTATTCAAAGTGCCAAGCTCTTTACGTTTATTAAGTGTGTAATAGGCGAGTAAGCTAATCATTTGATTCCCGTTCATTAACTCGAATTTTCCGTTAGCTGCCATGGCTGCAATGCCTACACGGTCGGCATCGGGGTCGGTAGCCATTAGCAAATCTGCTTGGGTCTCATTGGCCAATTTAAGGGCGAGTGTTAATGCTTCGGCTTCTTCTGGGTTTGGATAGATTACTGTTGGGAAATTGCCATTAGGTTCTGCCTGCTCTTCCACAATATTAACGTTGGTAAAACCTATTAAATTAAGTGCAGGAGGCACCATGGTTATGCCTGTTCCATGAATGGAGGAATACACAATATTTAAATCACTTTCCTTAGCAATTACATCAGAGTCTAACACCAATGATTTTATGGAGTTTAGATACTGTTCATCAATTTTAGCACCAATTTTTTCAATTAAGGAATGGTTTGCTTCAAATTTAATATCGGTAAGAGAAGTAATGGACTGTACTTCTTTAATAATGTTTTTATCGTGAGGGGGAGTTACCTGTGCACCGTCATCCCAATAAGCTTTATATCCATTATATTCTTTTGGGTTGTGCGATGCGGTAAGTACAACGCCTGATTTGCAACCCAAACTACGTATGGCATACGATAGTTCTGGTGTTGGGCGCAGCTCTTCAAAAAGATATACTTTAATTCCATTGGCCGAAAAAACACCAGCCGTAATATCTGCAAAGTAAGTAGAGTTATTTCTACAATCGTAAGCAATTGCTACTTTAATTTCTTCGTTAGGAAATGTTTGATTTAAGTAGTTAGATAAACCTTGGGTAGCCATACCGAGCGTGTATTTATTCATACGGTTTGAGCCCACACCCATAATGCCTCTAAGGCCACCTGTTCCAAATTCTAACTCTTTGTAAAAGGCTTCGGTTAATTCTATTTCTGGCCCATCAAGTAACGTTTGAATTCCCTCTTTAATATCTTGGTCTATATCTTGGCTTAGCCAATTAAGTGCTTTTTCTTTTGCGTTCATATTTGTAACGTTTGGAGTGCGAAGTTGGAAGTCTGAAGTATTGTACTTCTGGCTTCTATCTTCGAGCTTCTCACTATTTTTTTATTAATGCTATATATGCTAAATGATGCCTGAAATGCCAGTCGTATGGGCAAAGAGGTTTCTGTTAAATCGTATCATAAAACATGGAAATCGTACGTATCCAAGTCTCAAAAACATTTTTGTTTGGGCTTTTTATGCTTTTATGTTTTCCAATTTGGAATCGTAACTCATTCATTTAGTTATGATTTAAACCCAACTACTTTTCTAACTCTGTTTAATACATCATGGCCAATTTCTCTGGCTTTCGTTTCTCCTTGTTGTAGCTTGGTTTCTAGCTCCTCAGGATGTTCCATATATTCATTAAAAAGCAACCTTTCATTTTTATATTTATCCATAATCAACTCAAACAAAGCTTGTTTGGCGTGGCCAAATCCATAATTACCTCCTTCATAATTACCTCGCATCTCTGTAATTTGGTTAGGTGAGGCCAGTAATTTATAGATTGCAAACACATTACAGGTATCAGGGTTTTTGGGCTCCTCAAGTGGAGTGCTGTCTGTTATAATTCCTAATACGGTTTTTCGTAATTGCTTGTCTGGCAAAAATATGTCAATGGTATTACCATAACTCTTGCTCATTTTTAAACCATCTGTTCCTGGTACAGTCATTACTGCTTCGTCAATTTTTACCTCAGGTATTACTAATACTTCCTTATTATAATGATGGTTAAAGCTGCGTGCAATATCACGGGTCATTTCTAGGTGCTGTTGTTGGTCTTTGCCTACGGGTACAAAATTGGCATCGTACATTAATATATCGCTTGCCATTAGTACGGGGTAGGTAAATAAGCCTGCATTTACATCCGAAAGTTTATCGGTTTTATCTTTATACGAATGAGCATTTTGCAACATAGGAATAGGAGTAAAGCAATTCAAATACCATGTAAGCTCCGTAACCTCTGGAATATGAGATTGACGGTAAAATATATTTTTATCCGTATCAAAACCAAAAGCTAACCAAGCAGCAGCAACAGCTTGAGTATGCGATTTAATAAGATTTGCATCTTTAACCGTGGTAAGTGCATGTAAATCTGCTATAAAAAATAGCGATTCGTTATCCTTGTTTTTTGATAACTCGATGGCAGGCTTTATGGCACCTAAAAGGTTTCCTAAATGAGGTTTTCCAGATGATTGTATTCCTGTTAATATTCTAGCCATATTAAATTTAGTATGATATTACAAATATGATAAATCTACAAGAGAACCTCCAACAGAACATTCATATAATGTATCTTTGACATTCATTTAATTATAATTCAGATGAGGATATCATTTTCAGTTTTATTTCCAGTTTTATTTTTATTTCCAATTTTAATTAGCACGCCTGTAGTTGGTCAATCGCTTAAAAGTGTAACGTTTGAAGAGCCTTCGCACGATTTTGGTACTATTAACGAAATAGATGGCCCTGCCGAGTTTGATTTTGTATTTAAAAATACAGGATTTGATTCTGTTAAAATTATAAATGTGCGAGCTTCTTGTGGGTGTACTACACCCGCTTGGACAAAGGAGTTTTTAGCCCCTGGCGAGAACGGGTTTATAAAAGCAAGCTATAACCCTCGTAACAGACCTGGACCTTTTAATAAAACACTTACGGTAACAACTTCTGAACGTGTAAATAATATTACCATCCTTCGTATTAATGGGCAGGTAAAACCAAAGCCAAGAACAGTAGAAGATGATTTGCCCACATTGCTTGGTGGCATTCGAGTAAAATACCGTGCGTTTAATATGGGTAAAGTACTAACAAATCAAGTGGCCACTAAAGCGTTTGAAGTGTATAATGCTTCTGAAAACCCCATTGTTTTTAATAAAGATATGGAAGCACCTTCGCACATCGCAATTAGTTTTTCTCCAGACACCTTAGCTCCTAAAGAAAAGGGGCAAATTATGATTTCTTATGATGGTGTTCAAAAAAACGAATTAGGTTTTATGTCAGAAAATATCGTGTTTTCCACGAATGAAATTGGAGACGATGCTCGAAAAAGCATGTCGATATATGCTGATATGCAAGAGTATTTTCCGCCTATGAGCGAAGAAGAAAAGCAGAATGCACCTCATTTATTAATTGAAAATGTTACGTATAATTTTGGCAATATAGTTAGTGGAGATATAGTGAGTACTGTTTTTTTAGTTAAGAATACAGGTAAAACACCTTTAAACATTCGAAAAATAAAATCTAGTTGCGGCTGTGTAGTGCCACAACTAGAAAAAACAGATGTAGCCCCAGGTAAATCGGTTGAGCTAAAAGTAACCTTTAATTCGGCTGGTAGAAAAGGAACTCAAATAAAAACCGTTACCATTTATAGTAACGATCCTGTAAAGCCTATCCAAAAAGTAACGATTAAATCGAAGGTGGCAGCGACACCGGGTAATTAGTGTTAAGTTAAGCATAATATAGCGTATAAGTTGAAGTTATTTTTTGAATTTTACGATAGGATAAAAAGTAATAATAGCCGTAGCTACTTGAACCTTTTTATCGTGAGTAAAAACGAAAAAGAACAAAACTTGGTGCGACATAGTATGCTTAACTTAACACTAGTGTTTGTTAGAAACCTTACAAGGTTAGATGGTTATTATAGAAACCCTAATTAGAAACCATCTATAATAAAATCAATATTTTATTGAATAATACAGATTATATGTAATTGTTTTCCAAATAAATAGCC
>CAZGDC010000100.1:0-8568 GCA_964524405.1 uncultured Roseivirgaceae bacterium | reverse complement strand
TATATGCTTATTTTTTAATGCTATTTTATTAAAGTTTAACATTATTTTATACTGTTATCCGATAAAACTTTAAGATACATAAAAGTAGGCTAATACCATATTAACATTGAGATGCCGCATTAGATTGATTCTTTTTTACACTCTCATTGTAAAAATAATATACTATAACCAGTTATGCTATATTATTTTGCCTCGATATTGTAAAAAATAATTCAACCCAATTATTACGACATCTCAAAATTAAAATGGTATTACAAAGATTTTTAAAGGGCTATATTTCGTTTTTTTGTAAAACAGGCCTCCTACTATGTTTGAAATCTATTGAAAACAAATTCTGCTTTGAAAACCATCTGGTTCTCCTTTATTTTTCACAAATTTTTCTACAAAGGAGCCTACATTATTAAAGAAGTCGGAAAACTTAACGTAAGAGAACAAATGCTTTTGCATCAAATTTAGCTGGTTTGAAAAACCCCACACTTTAGTTAGTTATTTTTTCATAAATGTTATCAGCAGTAACGCAATTAGCGTACACCATATTTGTAGTTGGATAGCGTTTTGATTGTCTCCATAAAAGTATTGCAGAGGTAATTTTTGCTTTATTTTCTTAAAAAGAAGTTCTGTGATAAACGAAGTAAAGTAGAATAGAGCATGTAAAATACTTTGAAAACTGTAGTAATGTATATATTTTCGGTACTTGGTTAAAGTAAAAACAGAAAAAAATGGCATCAAGAGGGAATTTTAGTGGCCGAATTGGCTTTATAGCTGCAGCTGCAGGATCGGCAGTGGGCTTGGGTAATATTTGGCGATTTCCTTACGAAGTAGGGGAAAACGGTGGAGCTGCCTTTTTGCTTATATATCTAATTTGTATGGTACTTATTGGCTTTCCAGTAATGGTAGGTGAGATTTCTATTGGTAGAAACACACAATTAAATGCCTTTGGTGCTTATAAAAAAATTGGTGGGGCCAAATGGGGGCTTTTAGGCTACTGGGGTATTATTTCGGCTGTTATGTTTTTATCGGTATATAATGTAATTGCCGGTTGGGCATTTGCCTATTTTGTGCAAATGCTATCAGGTACATTATCGGACACTAAAGATTTTAGCGGACATTTTACTGCTCAAATTGCAGATGTGAGTAATTTATTCTTTTATTCTTTAGGCTTTATGGTGCTTACAGCAGTTATTGTATCAAGAGGAATTAAAAAAGGAATTGAATCAGCCTCAAAGATTTTAATGCCCGCCCTATTTATTATGCTTATTGGGCTTATTGCGTATAGTTTTACACTTGATAATGCAATGGAAGGAGTCAAGTATTACCTAGTACCTAATTTAGGAGAAATTACTTTATCTACCATTTATAGTGCGCTTGGACAAGCTTTCTTTTCGCTTTCTTTAGGAATGGCCGCTTTGGTTACGTATGGTTCATACATAAGTAAAAAAGAAAATATTATTACTTCTGCTGCTCTGGTAACAGTTACGGATACCACTGTTGCTTTTTTAGCAGGCTTATTAATTTTTCCTTTGGTATTTTCGCAAGGCCTTTCTCCTAGCGAAGGGCCTGGATTAGTGTTTGTAGTGCTACCTAGTATTTTTGCTAGCTTAGGCACTTTAGGCCCTATTGTTGGGGCTTCCTTCTTTCTTTTACTTTGCTTTGCTGCCCTTACTTCTACCATTTCATTATTAGAAATTCCTGTTACCTATTTAGTAGATGAAAAAGGTTTTTCTCGAAAAAAAGTAGTGATTTTTACTGCTGCTTTAGTTTTTATAATCGGCATTCCTAGTATGCTTTCACAAGGTGCTGTAGGTTACTTTAGTAATTTTGCTCATTACGAAGGCGTAACTAAAACAGTATTGGATGTAGTATTTGATATTTTTAGCGATGTAGGCCTACCACTAGGTGGTTTTTTAATGACTATTTTTATTGCCACTAAATGGAAAATCGCCAATTTGAACAAAGAGTTAGAAGTTGGTAACCCTGGCTACATGGGCTCGTTTATACAAAAATATTTAAACTTCGCATTAACTATTTTTGCCCCCATATTTTTAGGTTTAATGTTTATTATTACCCTATTAAAAAAGTTTTTTGGAGTGGATATTTTTTAGTATTTATTGGCACCTGCCTGAGTAGGTATAATTATTGAGTACTCATCAAACAACAAAACACATCAACTATGAAGCAGCTCATTATTTTAACTGGCGCAGGCATAAGTGCAGAAAGTGGCATTGCCACTTTTAGAGATTCAGGAGGATTGTGGGAAGGCTATGATGTAATGGATGTTGCCACTCCACAAGCATGGAAAAAGAACCAAGAACTTGTACTTGATTTTTATAATATGCGTAGAAAAGATGCCAATAAAGCAAAACCAAATAAAGCACATTTTCTGTTAGAACAATTCGAAAATAATTACCACGTTAATATCATTACCCAAAATGTAGATAACTTGCACGAACGTGCTGGGTCAACTAACGTACTGCATTTACATGGCGAATTATGTAAGTCAAGGAGTACTAAAAA
This sequence comes from uncultured Roseivirgaceae bacterium, assembly GCA_964524405.1. Classification (GTDB taxonomy): domain Bacteria; phylum Bacteroidota; class Bacteroidia; order Cytophagales; family Cyclobacteriaceae; genus JAKISE01. The sequence continues at coordinate 6,054 of CAZGDC010000100.1, read as the reverse complement.
CCCTAGTCTAATCTATCCCATTACTGGAACGGAGCTCTTAACAGGAGATAGGTGCGAACTTGGCTCTCAGCTACGCCCTCACATCGTTTGGTTTGGCGAAGAGGTGCCAGAAATGGATAATGCCATTAAGTTGGTACAAAAAGCAGATATTCTTGTTATAATAGGCACTTCTATGGTGGTCTATCCTGCGGCAGGCCTCATTAATTATATTAGACCTCAAACACCCATTTATGTAATCGACCCTGGCAAGCCTGATATGGATACAAGTAACGTAACTTTTATAAATAAAAGTGCTACAGAAGGCATGCAAGAGCTTTTCGATATTCTAACAACCTGAGTTCGGGATAACAGATGATTAGCCTTTAATACCTGGAAACACCTTCCCCATCACTTGAAATAAAAAAATAGATGCATTATCTGCTTTTTTTATTCTACAAACTACAATTGCACCATAAAGTGTTGATAAAAATACATCGCTCAATTGTTGAGCATTTGCACTCAACGTGGATTCCTTTTTAAAAACCACCTCCAACATATGTTGTTCAACTAATTGATCTAATGGAATTACCTCATAGTTTAAATTTGCAGATTCTGGAAAGTATAGCAAACGTTCGGCAGGCTTTACAGCAATAGGGCTTTTATACCCCGTAGAATCAGTAAAATAGTGAATTAAACCCAGCACCATAGAAGGCCGTTGTGTATATTCTGAAGCAAAAAAATGCACGATGCTATTAAGTGCACTTATCCCCTCTTTTTTAGATTTTGTTAACTTTAAAATAAGATTAAGTGTAAAAAAACTTTTGTAATATAGTAACAAATCTACCTTTGCTGTAAAATATTTAAAAAAAGTTACCTTACTAATTCCAACATGTTTGCATATCTCAACTACTTGAATATCCGCAAAATTTCTGTGCTCAGCCTCTTCTAGCACATATTTTAAGGATTCGCACTTAATTCGTGCTGCATTAAATACTCGTTTTGATGGCATAATATTTACTTAGGTAAACAAATATACAATTTTGTATCTAATCATTTTTTCGTAGTTTCAAGTCTTAATTTAAAATTACATGTACAGATTAATTTCTTTTCTACTCATTGCCTTATCTTTTTATAGCTGCAATAACAATTCAAACACTAATGTAACTACCGAAATTACGTCCTCTAAAACCGAAGGAGTAATTGGTAAGAAAGCGATGGTAGTAACGGCTCATCCAATTGCCTCTAATGTTGGAAAAAAGATACTTGCAAATGGAGGTAATGCGGTAGATGCTGCGGTGGCAGTTCAATTTGCTTTAGCCGTGGTTTATCCAAGAGCTGGCAACATTGGCGGTGGCGGGTTTATGGTATATCGTAACAAAAATGGCAATAGTAACACCTTAGATTTTAGAGAAAAGGCTCCAAGAAAAGCCCATAGAGATATGTACCTTGATGTGAATGGAAATGTAATTAAAGACCTAAGTCTTAGAGGTCATTTAGCAAGCGGAGTGCCAGGATCGGTTGATGGAATGGTAGAAGCACATAAAAAATATGGTTCTATGCCCTGGGCAAAATTAGTGCAACCCGCTATTGACTTAGCAACCATTGGTTTTACTGTAACCAAACGAGAAGCAGATGGGTTTAATAAAATTCATGAATCGTTAAAAGGGCTGAATACCATTGAGCCAATTCATTTGCTAAAAAATTGGCAAAAAGGAGACACCATCTACCACTTAGAACTTGCCAATACATTAGTAAGAATAAGAGACCAAAAAAGAGCAGGATTTTACGAAGGTGAAACAGCCCATTTATTAGTAACAGAAATGGAAAGAGGTAATGGTATTATTACTCAAGAAGACTTAGATAACTATCACTCCATCTGGAGAGAGCCGATTATTAGTAATTACAGAGGGTATAAAATTATCACAATGCCCCCTCCATCTAGCGGAGGTATTGCATTAACACAATTACTCCAAAGCGTAGAAGCATTTAACTTAAAAGAGCTTGGACACAACTCCGCTAAATACATCCATTTATTAACGGAAGCAGAGCGAAGGGTTTATGCAGATAGAGCTGAATATTTAGGCGATATCGACTTTTATAAAGTGCCTATTAAAAAATTAATCGATCCAAATTATAATACCGAACGAATGAATAGCTTTGATGAGTCAAAAGCAACACCTTCAGATAGCATAGGTCATGGTCCTATTTTATTGGAAAGTGACCAAACCACCCATTTTTCCATTATTGATACTGAGGGTAATTCAGTATCAATTACAACCACTTTAAATGGCAATTATGGATCAAGGGTATTAGTAGGAAAAGCAGGCTTTTTTCTAAACAACGAAATGGATGACTTTAGTGTAAAAACTGGGGTGCCAAATATGTTTGGATTGGTAGGAGGTGAAGCCAATGCTATTGCTCCTGAAAAAAGAATGCTCTCCTCCATGACTCCAACTATTATTGAAAAAAATAATCAATTATACATGGTTGTAGGTTCTCCAGGAGGCTCTACTATTATAACTTCGGTATTTCAAACCATACTTAATGTTATAGACTTTAATATGACGATGCAGGAAGCTGTAAACGCAAAACGTACACATAGCCAGTGGCTGCCCGATGCAATTATGTATGAGGAAAATGCGATTTCTGACGATATTATTAAAGAACTTGAAAAAAAAGGTCATAAAATGATTGATAGAGGAAACATTGGGCGAGTAGATGCAGTTAAAGTATTAGATAATGGAAACCTTGAAGGAGCTGCAGACCCCAGGGGCGATGATTTGGCTGCTGGGTTTTAAGACACAAGACATAAGACATAAGATTTTAGACATAAGATTTTAGATATAAGATTTTAGATATAAAATTTAAAACATTGATTACTTGAGTTCAACTAAATAAAAAATATTAATTTTAAACCAAACTTCGGACGTCCATCTTTGGGATTCCGTTTCATTTTAAACAATTATCAACTATGAAAAAAGTATTATTACTGGCCATACTGGCAACCTTTTATTTAGGAGCTCATGCTCAAATTACCACTCCTGCATCTAGCCCTGAGGGCAGCTCCTACTCAAAAGTAGGCTTAACAGATGTTACCATCGAATACTCAAGACCGAAAGTAAAAGACCGAAAAATATTTGGCGAAGGAGATGATTTTTTAGTGCCATTTGGTAAAATATGGCGTTCTGGAGCTAACAGTGGCACCATAATTACCACTAGCACTGATATTAAAGTAGAAAATAAAGACTTACCTGCTGGTGAGTACTTGCTGTTAACAATTCCTGGTAAAGACAGTTGGACTGTTATCTTTTATAAAGACAAAGCCATTGGAGGTAATATGAGTGCTCATAAAGAGGAAGATGAGCAATTAAGAGTTACTGTAAAACCAAGCAAGCTTACAGAAGCCGTTGAAAATTTAACCTTTAATATCGCTGATATTAGCGAGGACAACACCACCGCAGCTATTGAATTAGCTTGGGCTAATACTTCGGTAAAAGTAGGTATTTCGGTTAATTTTGATGAAACGATTATGGCCGAAATTGAGGCAAAAACGAAAGTAAACAATCGTAATTATATACAAGCCGCCAACTATTATTTTAATAATGATAAAGATTTAGCACAGGCATTAAAATGGATAGATATATACCTTGAAAACAACCCTAAACAATTTTGGAATATACATACCAAAGCTAAAATACAGGCTAAAATGGGCGACAAAAAAGGAGCAAAAGAAACCGCAAAGCAATCATTAGAGCTTGCTAAAGCAAGCGAAAGAGGCGACTTTGGCTATGTTAAAAAAAATGAAGAATTCTTAAAGAACTTATAAAATGAAAAAAATAGGAATTACGTTCATTGTATTTGCGCTGCTGAGCACTACTGCCATAGCACAAAAAGTGCAAAAGAGTCCTAAATCCGTGCTAACGCAAGTAGTAGGTACAACTGAAATTACCATAACCTATCACCGACCTGGGTTAAAAGGGCGTGCATTAGAAACATTGATTACCAATGGGAAAGTTTGGCGAACTGGTGCCAATCAAGCCACAGAAATCACCTTTTCGAACGAGGTAAAAATAGGTGGAAAATCATTAGCTGCTGGCACCTATAGCTTATACACTATTCCTGGCGAATCCGAATGGACTTTTATAATCAATAGTAAATTATCTTGGGGTACACAATACAGCCAAGGGAAAGATGTAATTCGATTTAAGGGAGATGTGTCTAGTGTAAATAACCTCACAGAAACCTTTACCATTAACATTGCTGATATTAACAAAGAGGGCACTAAAGCAGCCATTGAGTTACGTTGGGGCAATCTAGTGGTTAAGGCACCTTTTGAGGTAATTTTGTAAATTATTCCTTACATTGTTAACAGGTCTGGTTCTTATTAGAGCCAGACCTGTTTTGGTACAAGATAGCTTATCGATTCTTTTTGAGTTTTATAAGAACAACTCCATTTTCTCCTTCCTTCCCATATAACTTAACGGATGAATTTCCCTTAATCACCTCTATACTTTCTATACTATTTTTATCAATATCCTTTAAAGAGTCAACTCTGCGTTTACCTTTTTTATCAATAATAAAGTATAATGGTTGCCCTTCAATTTCAGGACCATCCACTTTTAAAACTACCCTTGGGTTTTCGTTTATAGGAGTAATAAAATTAAAAGGCGTTTCCGATGAAATCCCTCTTACTTTTTTAAGCTTTTGTTGCTGATCTGCGCTCAACTGATTTTTTATACTTATCAAAAGGCTAAGTTTTGTAAGTTTCAATTCTGTTTCAAGTGCTAATATTTTTTTCATTTGTTGCATAGTTGCAATGCTATCAATTTTAGGCAGCGATAGATCATTGATTATTATCGCTAATTCTGAATCTAAATCCCATTTTAATGAGTTGTATTTAGTCATATTTTTATTATACACATTTTTAATATCGTCTATTTGTTCTCTGCTCAAATCAAGGTGAATCCGGTGTTTAAGCACTAGGTCAGCCGAGTATAATTCTGACTTGAAAACATCTTGAGAATTAGCTAGTAAGCTGATTAATAACGGTATAGTAAATAATAAATTTTTCATAACTTTTGTGTTTAAATTAAAAATCTTCAATTAATGACTGTGTAGGCGACTCCCACATATCTATGGAAGCCGAATTGGTTACCAAAGATTCTGTTATAGAACTCGAATTGTCTTCCAGTATAATTTCAATAGTGTATTCACTAACATAACTGTTAGAAAAATAGATGAAGTACGCAACTAAAAAAAGCAATATAGATGCCGCTATTGATAATGGTAACTCATTGTTTTTTTTCCAGTTGTTCTTTTTAGTGTTCATTGGCATGGGGATAAAAGGAATTTTTAATCCCATATCTTGCTCTTTCATTTTTTGAAAGAAATATTCGATTATTTTATCTTTTGAGTTCATAATGCTATTTCTTTTGTAAGTAGTTTTCGTAATCCTTTTTTACCTCTATCATAATGTGTTCGTACCGAACCAATTCCAATACCAAGTACTTCAGCTACCTCAACTAAGGTTAAATTATGATAAAATACCAACAACAATACTTGATACTGCCTTGTAGGCAGCTTTCTTAATACTTCTTGGTAATTATCTATGCTTTCACCATAATCAAATTCTACCACAATAGGATTCAAATCATCAATATTAAGATGAATAGTTTCTTTTTTTAGATAATCCAGAGCTGTAAATCTTATTACCGAAAAAAGCCATGTTTTAATGGTTGCCTTTTGTTTGTAGCTAGCTTTTCCTTCTAGCAATTTCAGGTACACCAATTGCATTACTTCTTTGGCTTGCTCATCGTTATAAGAACAGCATTGCCGTGCCCATATATAAGATTCTCTATGTAAATTTTTGTAGATATACTCTAGCCAGTTATTGTCCATATCTAGTAGTTAGTATTGGAAACAACATCTTTATATGACAGGAGGATTAAATAAGTTTAAAAACAATAGCGTTATTAGACTCAATATAGATAAAATAAACTATCTAAAGGTTAGTTTAAATGCCATTAACAAGGTTGCCAATAAAAATATAATAGCGTTGGCTATGATTACAGGCCA
>CAZGDC010000099.1:0-8699 GCA_964524405.1 uncultured Roseivirgaceae bacterium | reverse complement strand
TACTGGTCGTAGGTTAAGCGCAGCGACCCTACGACTTAGAACCAAGAGTGCCTCCACTCGAAAATCATACATAAAACAGGTTAACATATCCTTTTTCATTTTTAATATAATCACGAGCACTTCCCCAATGCCACAATTCTAGCTCAAGCACAAAACCTGCTTCCACAGGGTTATTATGAATATGATCTAACCGTTGGTTAATCAGTTCATTTGTGGTTAATTCTATTGGGTGGTTGTCTTGCCGCCAAAACTGGTGGTTTTTATTATTACTGTTTCGTTCTCCTGCCCATTCAAACATCCACAATACAAATTATTTTATGCTCTATTGTCGGCTTTCTTGAACTAATATGCGTAATGTTAAATAGGTATGACTTTTAATGGCAAGAGACCTTGGAGAGTTTAAATCGTTATTTCCTACGCTGGTTTTTTTAACTCCAATCTCGCAATGATGTTACGTTGTGTCTCTTTCGATGAGTTTGGTAGATATTACTTTTTGAACATGAGTTATCTTGTCATCGTCTGCCTCAATCTCATCTATTAAAATAGTGGCAGCGGCTTGCCCCATTTCAAAACCCGCTTGCGATACGGTTGATAGGCGAGGCTCAATTAAGTTGGATAACTGCCAATCGCTGAAGCCAATAATCTTTATTTCATCAGGAATCTTTATATTTTTTTCTTTAACTGCTAAAATTGCACCTAGAGCAGCCATATCATTACAACCAAATACGCCATCAATTTCTTTATGTTGATTCAACAAAATACGGGTAAAGCTTTTACTTTCTTCATACGTTCCTTTAGGGCATCTTACTACCAAGTCTTCATTAAATTTTATTTTATACTTTTTTAGGCAATCTTTATATCCATTTAATCGGTTTTTAGAAATCTCAAGATTTTTTGGTCCCGCTAAATGAACTATTTTTTTGCATCCTTTAGAGATAAGATGCTCTACTGCATTAAAAGCGCCATTATAATCATCTACTATAACTTGGCTGGCATCAAGTTTATTAGTTACTCTATCAAAGAATACTATAGGAAGTCCTTCATTAATAAGCTCATTAAAATGGTCGTATTTAATGGTTTCTTTTGAAATAGAAACGAGCATTCCATCCACTCTGCTGTTCCAAAGCGCACGGGTATCTGTTACTTCGCGTTCATAAGTTTCGGCAGACTGGCATAAAATTACATTATAGCCTTTGGAGTAGGCAATGTTTTCTATTCCTGAAACGATTGTGGAAAAAAAGAAGTGTATAAACTCAGGAATGATGACTCCAATGGTATTGGTTTTTCTGTTCCGCAAACCTTGTGCTAATAAATTGGGCCGATAATTTAATTTTTTAGCTAGTTCCTTAACAATGCGTTTGGTTTCTGGACTAATGTCTGGGTGATCTTTTAAAGCCCTCGATACCGTTGAAGGTGAGATGTTTAATTCCCTTGCAAGATCTTTTATGGTAATGTGAGCTTTCATTGCTGTAAAAATACACAATAAATTTGACCGTTTTAGCGAGTCTGTTAATTAGTGCCTGATTAATTCATAAATCTTTTTAAAGTGCAAAATCTTGTAAGCTGATAATTATCATTATTGAATTATTTAGAGATTGTATGCTTTGTAATAAGTTTAAATAATAAGATTTGTAGTACAGCTTAGCGCAAACGTTTGCGGTTTCGTTTTCGCTAAAAAAAGTGCAAAAAAAGCTTTGTAGTGCGGTTTTTGATTATTATTATAGAGGTATCAATGGTAAAATTCAATCGGTGTTTGGTTAAAAATGTTAGAAATAACGTTTGGGCATTAAATACTTGGTTAATTAATTGAATTGCACTTTTAACTTGTTTTCATCATACGGATAAAACAGATTATTAACTAAATAACCGTTTTGGATTTACTGTTGATAAGATAAAATATTGGAATATTACAATTATTGTCAACCAAATAAATAGTTTAAATATGAAAAATAATTACTGGCTAATGTTCAGAATGTTAGTTGTGGTTGGTTTGGGACTTCTCTTATTAAGTTCTCAAGCATTTGCACAAGACACATCCGTTTCTGGAACTGTTAAAGACACAGACTCTGGCGATCCCATCCCTGGAGTTAATGTGGTTGTTAAAGGCTCCTCGAATGGAACCGTTACTGATGTGGATGGGAACTACACAATAACGGTAAACCCAAACAATACTTTAGTATATTCTTTTGTAGGTTATGAAGCAAAAGAAATTTTGGTTGGGTCTCAATCTACCATTAATATTTTATTGGAATTTGATATAGAACAACTTGGCGAAATAGTGGTAATTGGCTATGGAGTGCAAGATAAAGCGGATGTTACTGGAGTGGTAGCTTCGGTAGATGAAAAGGACTTTATTAGAGGAGCAATTGTATCGCCTCAAGAAATGATTGTTGGTAAAATGGCAGGAGTGCAGGTTATGCAAAATAGTGGAGAGCCAGGAGGCGCAATTAGCATTCGAGTAAGGGGTGCTACTTCTATTAATGCAAGTAACGAGCCCTTATATGTAGTTGATGGGATACCTATTGATAACTCCGAACAAAATATTGGAGGAAGGAATCCTCTTAATTTTTTAAACCCCAATGATATTGAAACCTTTACCGTATTAAAAGATGCCTCAGCAGCTGCCATTTATGGATCAAGGGCTGCCAATGGAGTGGTTTTAATAACTACGAAAAAAGGCAAAAAAGGAGCAGGGGTAATTACCTATGATGGGTTTTTTACGATTTCTCAAAAAACAGCGTCCATTACTATGTTGGAAAACGAACCTTTTAGAAATGTTGTTACTGCAAAAGCTCCGCAAAAATTACCGCAATTAGGTAATGCAGATACTAGATGGTATGATGAGTTATTTCAAACAGCTATTGGGCAAAGCCATAATGTTAGTTTTTCAGGAGGTACAGATAATGCAGGATTTAGAGTATCTCTTGGGCACCAAGATTTAGACGGAATTGTGAAAACTTCCAATACAAAAAGAACAAGTTTGGCATTTAATTACAATCATTCCTTTTTTAATAACCAATTAAAAATGGACGTAGATGTTAAAACAGCTTATACCAAAGATAGATTTAACCCAGGCGTTATTGGAGGGGCATTGTCGTTTGATCCTACCCAACCAATACGTGATCCATCAAATACTGAATTGGGAGGGTATTTTGAATACCCCATTAAAGATTTGGCTCCCACCAACCCCATATCTCAACTTAATCAAACAGAAGATTATAGTACGTATATTAGAAACTTAGGCATGTTTAAGTTGGAATATAGCCCTGCAAGTATTCAAGGGCTTTCCATAACATCATTAATAGGCTACGATATAACGGCAGGAGATAGAACTCGATTTACCCCTAGCTCCCTTAGGTCGGCAGCAATTGATTCAGGTAGAGTTAGTTATAATGCCATGAAAAGATTAAACCCATCGCTTACGGTATATGCAAAATATGGAACAGCGTTGCCAAATTTAAATAGTAATTTTGATGTTACCTTAGGCTATGAATACCAAGATTTTAAATCGGAGCATAACGGGCACGAAGCGTATAGATTAAGCTCTGATGTTTTTGGGAAATATAGTGCGGGTGTAGCCAACCAAGTAGAGCCGTATGGCAATATAGAAGAAAGTAGATTAATTGCCTTTTTTGGCAGGGCAAACTGGTCGCTTGCAGATAAATATTTGTTTACAGCAACCCTTAGGCGAGATGGGTCTTCTAGGTTTGGTAATGAAAACCAATGGGCGTTGTTTCCTTCTGCAGCCATGGGCTGGAGGTTGATTGATGAAAATTTTATGAGCAGTGCCAAATCTGTTTTTACCGATCTTAAATTAAGAGCAGGCTATGGCGTTACAGGTAACCAAGATTTTGGTAACTACCTGTACTTACCTACTTATACAGCGAGTAGAATAACGGCTCAATATCAATTTGGGAATAGGTTTGTAACAACCTTGCGCCCTAATGGCTACGATAGTTCACTCAAATGGGAAGAAACATCTTCTTATAATATTGGACTTGATTTTGGTATGTTAAACAATAGATTATACGGTTCCATTGAATATTATATAAAAGATACGGAGGACTTATTATTTGAAGTGGCTGTACCCGCAGGTACTAACTTAACCAATAGAGTTCTTAGCAATATAGGAAGTGTTCGGAACACAGGTGCTGAGCTTACATTAAATGCGATTATCATTGATAAAGGCGATTTGCAATTAACTACTAATTTTAATTTCGCCTATAATGTTAATGAAATTACTTCACTTGCTGGTGATGACGAGCCTGGATTTGAAGGATTTGAATCAGGAGGAATAAGCGGAGGTGTTGGAAATAACATTCAGCGATTAATAACAGGAGAAGCACTTAATTCATTTTATGTTTTTAAACACAAATTAGATGCTTCGGGTAACCCTTTAATAGATGGCATTGATCATAACGAAGATGGCGAAATTAACCTAGCAGATATGTATGAAGATACGGATGGCGATGGAATCGTAAATAGCCAAGATAGAAGGGTATTTAAGGACCCTGCACCAAGAATACTAATGGGATTTAGTAGTGGGTTAGTGTATAAGAATATTGATGTAAACTTTACCATGACCGCAAATTTGGGGGGGCACGTTTATAATAATATTGCCTCTAGCAATGGCCATTATAGCCGATTGCAAGATGCGGGCTTAAATGTAAATAATTTACATAGTTCTGTGCTTGAGACTAACTTTAACCAACCTCAATATTTTTCCGATTATTATATAGAGAATGCCTCTTTTCTTCGCCTTGATAACATAGTTATAGGGTATAATTCTAAGCTAAATTTTATGAATTTCAGGGTTTATGCTGCGTTTCAAAACGTTTTTGTGTTGTCAAAGTATGCAGGCCTAGATCCTTTAGTGCTTAATGGAATTGATAACGACCCATACCCAAGAGCAAGAACAATGACATTTGGTGTTAACCTAACATTTTAATTCTACCAATTATGAAAAAAATAATATATAGTATATTAATGACAGGTTTGGTTGTGGTCTCATCCTGTACCAATTTAGATGTGCCACCTAAAAGCATTGCTACTGCAGACCTTCTATTTAACGATTTTTCGTCTTATGAGTCATTTTTAGCAAAAATATATGCTGGTTTCTCATTAACAGGCCAGCAAGGACCCGCAGGCGATGGAGATATTAAAGGGTTGGATGAAGGGTTCTCTAATTATTTAAGACTGTATTGGAAAGCACAAGAATTGCCCACTGACGAAGTCGTTGTTGCATGGAACGATGGTACATTAACAGACTTAAATACACAAACATGGAATGATGGAAATGAGTTTTTAGCCGCTCTTTATTTTAGAGTATTTTACCAAGTTTCTATTGCCAATGAGTTTATAAGAGAAACCTCAGATGCTAAATTAACGGAAAGAGGTTTTACGGATGAGCAAAAAGTGGAGCTGCTTCAAATGAGAGCTGAGGCTAGATTTATTAGAGCGTTAAGTTACTGGCACGGGCTCGATTTGTTTAGAAATATACCCTTTTATACAGAAGAATCTATTATTGGTGCAGAGGCTCCAAGCCAAGCAACAGGGGCAGAAGTATTTACTTTTCTTGAAAATGAACTAAATGAAATTGAAGGGATACTTGCCGATGCAGGGGCTGCACCTTATGGCAGGGCTGATAAAGGGGCGGTATGGGCATTGCAATCAAAATTATTTATAAATGCAGAAGTTTACACAGGCACACAACGCTATAGCGATGCTTTAATAGCTATAAACAAGGTTATTAATTCGGGAGTTTATACATTAGAAGACACTTATCGAAATAATTTTACGGCCGATAATCATTTATCCAATGAAATAATATTTGCTGCTAATTTTGATGGAATGCACACCAGAACTTGGGGCGGCACCACCTTTTTAATACACGCTGCAATTGGCGGATCAATGGATCCTGCGGATTGGGGGGTTGATAGCGGCTGGTGGGGGCTAAGAGCTACCAGCCAATTTGTTGATTTATTTGCTGATATTACAGGAAATACCGATGCAAGAGCCATTTTTTATACAGATGGTCAATCTCAAGATGTATCCGATATGTTTGATTTTACCAAAGGATACCCAACGCCAAAATTTACAAATTTCACCTCAGATGGTGTAGAAGGGTCTGACCCCACACATCCAGATACAGATTTTGGGTTCTTTCGTTTAGCCGATTTTTACCTAATGTTTGCAGAAGTAGCCCTAAGAACAGGGGGCGATGTAGGCACAGGGTTAATGTATGTTAATAACCTACGTGAAAGAGCCTATGGGAATACCTCTGGCAATGTAACGTCAATAGATCTCGACTTTATCTTAGACGAAAGAGCACGAGAATTATACGGAGAAGCCCATAGAAGAACTGATTTGGTTAGATTTAATCAGTTTACCGAAAATGGCGTGTGGCAATGGAAAGGAAACGACCCCAACGGTATAACCACTGCTAAGCACTTAAATGTGTACCCCTTACCCGCAGCTGATTTAATAGCAAACCCAAAACTAATACAAAATGAAGGGTATTAATAGATTAAAACTTAGACTAGAAGATATGAAAAAATTAGTAAGCATAATGCTTGTTTTTACTGTGTTGATTAATGTTAATTCATGTAAAGATAAGTTCGACCAATTGGCTAACTCAGATTTTGCACCAGGCATAGCCAGTATTTTTCCTGGAGAGAATAGTAAAGTAGTACAAGGAGATTTTGATTTGATAGCTAATTTTGTCGATGGTACAGTTTCTCCATTAGCAGAAGGGATAGTTACGTTATCAGATGCGAATGGAGATCAAGTTATATCAGTAACAAAAACCCTATCTGGCGTAGCCGATTCTGTGTTTGTTAGAGGAACTGAGTTTGGCGCACCCTCGTTAGCATTAGGCTTTTACACACTTGCGGTTACAGGCACCGATGTAAGCGGGAAATTTGTTTCCACCTCTCATAGCTTTGAAATAAGCAGTTTACCCTATGCGGCTAATAATGACGAAATTTACATAGCTGGCTCATTTAATGGCTGGGTTAATCAAGATTCACCTACTATTAATGATTTTAAATTTACCTTAGTTGCCCCCAATTTATGGGAACTTAATGAAGTTGTTTTAGATGGAGGCGAATGGAAATTGAAAAACACCCAAGACTGGAGCGACCAAGATTGGGGAGATGGGAATTGCGATGGCGTTGTAGAAGTAACTTCTGGCGGTGGAGCAAATTCAAATTGTGGTCATAGTGGTTTAAATAATATTACGTTTAATGATGAAACGTTAATCTATACTATTGAGCCTTCTGTAGTGCATGAAACAAATTTATCTAGCTTATACGTACTAGGTAATTTTAATGATTTTCAAGGCCCACCCGATTATGAATTTTCACTTATTACAGATAATACATGGCAACTAGATGAAATACACCTTTCAGCCAATGATATATTTAAGTTCTCCGAAACGCCCAGCTTTAGCGGAGTTAATTTTGGAGATAACGAAATGGATGGAGTGGCAGATGAGTTTGGTTCAAATATTACACTTGCAGATGATTTTACCGAAGGAATGTATAAAATCATATTTAATGAACAAACCTTAGCATACACACTCGAATTTGTTAACTATTCAACCATCGGTATTATTGGCGATGCTACGCCTGGCGGATGGGACGAAGATACCGATATGAATGACAATGGTGATGGTACGTTTGGTATTGTTATTCCATTAACAGTAGGGGGTGCTAAATTTAGAAACGGAAATGCATGGCATTTGAATTGGGGAGGGTCAACCTTTCCAACGGGCACAACCAGTGGCGATAACATACCTGTAAACAGCGCAGGCTTGTACAGTGTTACTTTTAACCCAACCACTGGAGAATATTCTTTTGTACTAGCAGAGCTCTACAAAGTGGGTAGTTTTAATGGTTGGGATGCCGCAAATGCAGTTCCTTTTAATTTTATTGATGGAATTTTTGAGTTGAGAGCTGATGCGACAACGGATGAAGCCTTTAAATTTCTTGGGCAGCAAGATTGGAGCCCAGTAGAATATAATTACGGCTTCTTTTCATCTTTACCAGCAGATATTTCTGATGACTCTGGTAATTTGAAATATAATGGCGCCACTAGAGAGTATTTATATAGAGTAGATATAGATGCGCAAACGTTCTCGTTTGTTAAATCAGGCTTATTTAAAGTAGGTTCAGAAAATGGATGGAATGATTCCAATAACCCTCAATACGATGCATTCGACTTTACAAAAAATGCACCAGGGGAGTTTGAATATGTAGCTACCTTGGTTACAGGTGAGCAATTTAAGCTGGTAGATACTGCCGGTTATTGGAGCTACGGTAATTTTGGATATGGAGATTTTGTAATTAGCGGTGCTGCGGCTGGAGACCTTTCCGATGCTGGAGGTAATATACAATACGATGGTGCAGGTGGAAGCTTTACCATTGTTGTTGATCTAAATGCCGGCACCATGACCATAAACTAATCTTAAATGCTATTAATGATGCGGGTTAAAACGCTCCAAGGTCTCTTGCCAAGTCGAAAATAGACCTTGGAGCGTTTTCTGTCCTAGGGGTAAAATCCAAAAAGCTATTGCTTTCCAGTCCCTTAGGCACTGTTAAAGAATAAATGCTTCGAATTTGACGCAGAAATTTTGTTTGTATTGGAGGCAAAAAACCTAAGCATAGCATAGCTATGGTTCTGTTTTTTAACGAAAAAGA
>CAZGDC010000098.1:0-8801 GCA_964524405.1 uncultured Roseivirgaceae bacterium | reverse complement strand
TCTCATCCTCGTTTTTATTAAAGGCTAGACTCATAAAATATCTTAAATTTAATTTTTCTTTTTGGCTTCTTTTTCTATTTGTTTTTTACTCTTGCCTAAAGGACCAAAAAAATGGTTGGGGTTTTCATTAATGTGAATCAATAAGGTGTCTAAATTAGACATTGCTTTGTTCATTGATTTATAGAGTTCATCATCGGTCATTAATTTACCAATAGTACTACTGTCATTTTGGAATCTTTGAGCCGTAACTACGAGTTGTTCTAATAATTTATCAACTTTTTGTAGCGTACTATTTAGTTCAAGATGAGTTAAAGAATCGGACAATGCCTTAAAGTTATCGAGCGTGGGTTTTAAACCCACCACGGTTTGGTTGAGGTTTTTAGTAAGCATAGCAAACTGTGATAGCGTTGATTTTAAAGAATTTTTGTTTTCATAAATTCTTGCATTAAGGTTATCCGAAAGTTTTGTAAAGCTAGCTAATGATTTTTTTAGCTCTGCTCCACTTCCTGAAAGGTCATCTAACAAAATATTAAGTTTACGCATGGTTACTTGTAAATTATCAGAAATCGGCTGCGCACTTTCTCTAAATAGTTCTGTAAGATCGGGGTCGATACGCGATTCTAAAGTATCCCCTGGCATTAACGGACTTTCGATATTACCTGGAAATAGAATGATAGAAACGCCTCCCAATAAATCAGAATTTAATTTTGCTAAAGCAGTATCTCCTAATATAATTTCGGAATCAATATCGAGCTCTACTAAAATTTGATTGTGCTTGTTTTGAAGTAATTTAATATTGGAAACTCGACCAACACTGTATCCACTAATTTCTACAGGGTTCGACTTCGTTAGCCCAGCAACGTCTTCGTAAATAACATAATATTTACTGGTGCTAGATAAAAAATCTACTCCTTTTAAATAGTTAAATCCTAGGTACATAATCGTAATTGCAAAAACTGCAAATGCACCAACTCTTACTTCTTTAGATATTGCCATTTATTAATTGGATTCGTCTATTATTTTTTTATAATCTCTAAACGCCCTAAAAATACCCGAAGCAATATACTCTTGTTTTAGGGGGTCGTTTAAATCAATTTCTTCTTTTGAGTTAGTTAAGAACCCCGTTTCTACCAAAACGCTTGGCATAGATGTACGCCATAACACCCAAAATGGCCCCATTTTTACGCCTCTGCTTTTTCTTCCCACTCTTTCTTTAAATTGCTGTTCTATTTTAGCTGCCAATTTTAAACTGTTTTCTTGATAGGCATGTTGGCTCAACGTTAATAAAATCATGCTCTCAGGCGAGCTAGGGTCGAACCCATCATATTTATCTTCGTAATTTTCTTCAAGCAAAATAACGGCATTCTCTCTTTTCGCCACCCTTAAATTACCTTCAACATAATCTAACCCCATAACATAGGTTTCGGTTCCATAAATTGAAGAATTAGAAATGGCATTGCAATGAATAGATATAAATAAATCTGCTCCATTTTTATTGGCAATGTATGCCCGCTCTTCTAACTCTACAAAATTATCATCATCTCGGGTGTAAATAACTTCTACATCTGGTAAATATTGATTAATTATAGCGCCTAATTTTAAGGCAATCTTCAATGCAACATCTTTTTCTTCAGATATATTTCCGTGAGTGCCAGGGTCTTTGCCTCCATGCCCTGCATCAATTACAATTTTATCAATTTTATTATAGCTTTTATTTAAGGTACTAAAGGAGCTTAGCACGGTTATTGTCGAGAGGGCTATAATGCTAAAATATTTTGACATACTACAAATCTTCAATGTGAATGAAATACCTTTACGCAAATTTCTAAAAAAAACCGATAATTCGAAGGATACGTACAAAAAATTGAACAATTTCACCTCATTAAATCTCTTTACTCTATCGGCTTTACTCCTTATCCTAATCAATATTCAAGCCAATTCGCAAATACTGCCTTCTAGTAACGCTGTAAACATACCTACTAAAATTGATTCTGTTGATACGAACAAGGTAGATTCTACACATATATTAAATTCTAAAACTACTCTAAAATCCGCTTTAGATTCAACTTTTATTGCAAATATTGATTCTGTTTCATTGTCGAGTTCCGACTCAATTATTACTGACGAAGCAGATTCGGTAGCAAAACTACCACCAAGTGATATTAAAACAACGGTAATATATAACGCTAGCGACTCTATTACCATAAATATGTTTACAAAAGATGTAAAAATTTATGGTAACGCCAATATAGATTACACCCCTATTCAGTTAGATGCCCAAGAAATTACCATAAACTGGGAAGAAAATTACATGCAAGCCAATGGCACTCCAGATTCGTTGGGTAAAATGCAAGGGAAACCTATTTTTAAGAACGGAAGTGAAGTGTATGAAACAAACGAAATAAAATATAACTTTAAAACGGAAAAGGCTTCCATTACAGGCTTAGTAACTGCGCAAGGTGATGGATTTATACATTCCGATAAGGTATTTAAAAATGCACAGGGAGAGCTGTTTAACCAAACTACTTTATATACCACCTGTAATTT
Source organism: uncultured Roseivirgaceae bacterium (assembly GCA_964524405.1). Classification (GTDB taxonomy): domain Bacteria; phylum Bacteroidota; class Bacteroidia; order Cytophagales; family Cyclobacteriaceae; genus JAKISE01. The sequence goes on along the minus strand of CAZGDC010000098.1, from coordinate 6,254 downwards.
GGCTGATCCTCATTTTAGCATTAAAGCAAGAAAGGTAAAGGTGATTCCAAACAAATCAATGATAGCGGGTCCTTTTAATATGATTATTAATGATGTGCCAACGCCTCTAGGGTTTGCCTTTGGCATGTTTCCGGATCAGCAAACCAGAACCTCTGGCATTATTTTTCCTGACTTTGGAGAAGAAAACTTACGAGGTTTTTACCTTAGAAATGGAGGCTATTATTTTGCCATTAGTGATTATGTAAACCTAGATTTAACAGGTGATTTATACACCAGAGGTGGCTGGGCCGTACGTGCGAACTCGACTTATACGGTTAGGTATAAGTTTCGAGGCAATTTTGGAGCAACTTTCTCGAAATTTAAGCAAGAAAACCAAACCTCGCTGGAAGACGATATATCTAATGATTTTAGATTAGTATGGTCTCATTCGCCAGAATCAAAAGGTACTGGCAGGTTTAGTGCGAATGTTAATTATGCTTCTAGCTCGTTTAATAATAATAACCAATTAGCTGACCAAAACGATCAAATGAGATCTACGTTTAGCTCTACCGTTAACTATAGTAAAACCTTTGCAGGTCCTTTTAGCATGGGTATTAGCGGTAGGTTTAATCAAAACATACGAACCAAAGAAGCCGATTTATCGTTGCCCGATTTTAATTTTAATGTAGAAAATATTTACCCTTTTAAGAAAAGAGGTAGCTCAGGTAATAAATGGTATGAGAAAATTGTTTTTCGATATAATTTACTGGCAAAAAATGAAATTAAAAATCATTTAAGGGTGCCTGTAACCATCGAAGATGTTTTTGATGACGAAGGAAATCTGCTTCAAGAAGGTGGGCAAATATTGATAGATTCAACATTTGATATTAATTCTGAAACCATTCCATTTTTATTAGACCAAGGGTCTAACGGAGTAAAGCATACTATTCCACTATCTGCTTCTTTTAAACTATTAAAGCACTTTACCATAACCCCTAATATCAATTACGATGAGTTATGGTATTTTAAAAAATTAGACTATAGCTATAATGATGAATTAAAAGCCGTTGAAATTGACACATTAAGAGAGTTTAGTGCCATTCGGTCGTACAGTGCAGCCACCTCTATAAATACCATAATATACGGCACGGTAATGCTAGACCGAGAGTATGGCGTGCAAGCCATAAGGCATATGATGACGCCTTCTATTTCGTACTCTTATACGCCAGATTTTAGTACTGAAAAATTTGATTATTACCAAACCGTTCAAACAGATAGCCTTGGTAGTACCCAACAATTTTCGAGGTTTGCAGGGTTTGTTTATGGGCCTGGAGCAGGTGTTGGAGAGCGGTCGAATATTTCGATAGGAATTAGCAATATTTTAGAAATGAAATATAAAAGCAAAAACGATACGACAAACAAAGCGCAAAAAATTGCACTGCTTAGAAATTTTGGTGCAAATGCCAGTTATAATTTGGCAGCAGAACAGTTTAAACTATCAAATATTGGTATAAGAGCAACTACCGATTTATTAAAGAATAAACAATTAGGGCAATCAATTAAAACTACTGGGCTAAATATAACTTTTAATGGCACTATTGATCCTTACGTGTATCAATTAGATAGTATTACGGATGAAGGGGGCGAAAATCAACGAGTGCATCAAATAAAACTCGATCAACTTGCTTGGAACAACGGCCAAGGATTAGGACAATTTTCTAGCTTTCGGATTACCATAAATACGGGGTTTCAAGGCATTAAAGGAGGTGGGTCGGAATCTACCACTGGTAGAAATATGGATACAGGTACAGGTAATGTTAATACGAATACCGCTAAAGAAGAAGCCGAGCTAAATGAGTTTATGGCAAACCCTAATTTATATGTTGATTTTAATATACCGTGGAGCGTACGATTAACCTATAATGTTAATTTTTCTAGAAACGGATTTGATATGGGCGAGGTTACTCAATCTCTACAATTTAATGGCGACATAAGCCTTACACATAATTGGAAACTAACCTATCAATCAGGTTATGATTTTACAAGAAAGAAATTTAACGAAGCACGATTTAATATTGTTCGTGATTTGCATTGCTGGGATATGACCCTCAGTTGGATACCCACTGGTAGAACGCAATCGTATAATTTTACCATAAAAGCCAAATCTTCACTCCTTCAAGATTTAAAGCTTTCGAGAAAAAGAAATCCTTCGGATAGCTTTAACTTTTAGCACGCATTATTAAGCTGCCCCCTAAAACCAAACGGAATATAGCCCTTGCAATTACCTTAAAGTTTTACTAGTGCTATTATTAAAAAATAGACAAAGAGTAGCGAAAAACACCTGTTCACCCAAAATTGATTTTGGGTGAACAGGTATCTATTATTTGCTAATTTTAGCAATTAAGTCAGCAGCTCTATTAGAGTAGCCAGCCTCATTATCATACCATCCAACTACTTTTACTAAGTTGCCGTTAGCAGAAGTCATTAATGAATCAAAAATACACGAATGAGGGTTGCCTACAATATCAATAGATACAATAGGGTCTTCTGTATATTCTAATATGCCTTTCATAGGCCCATCTGCGGCTTTTTTCATCGCAGCATTAATTTCATCGGCAGTAGCTTCTTTTTTAAGTACCACGGTTAAATCTGTTAAAGAGCCATTTGGAATAGGCACTCTCATAGCGCATCCATCAAGTTTGCCTTGTAACTGAGGTAAAACTAAGCCTACGGCTTTAGCTGCACCTGTTGAAGTAGGAACAATAGAGTAGGCCGCAGCACGTGCTCTTCTTAAATCTTTATGTGGTGCATCTTGCAAATTTTGATCGGCTGTATAGGCATGAATAGTTGTGATGTATCCTTTCTCAATTCCAAAAGTATCATCCAAAACCTTGGCCATGGGTGCTAAACAGTTAGTAGTGCACGAAGCATTTGATACGAGTTCTTCATCGCCCGTAAGTACGTCTTCATTTACCCCTAATACCACCGTTGTAATACCTTCTTTTGCGGGTGCAGAAATAACCACTTTTTTAGCACCTGCTTTAATATGCCCACCAGCTCCTTCTGGGTCAACAAATCTGCCCGTTGACTCTAGCACTACATCAACTCCTAATTCTTTCCAAGGTAGTTTAGAAGGTTCTCTTTCTGCATAAATTTTAATCTCTTTCCCGTTTACCTTAATGCCATTATTGGTAGCTTCTACAGTGCCTGAAAATCTTCCATGTACGGAGTCGTACTTTAATAGATGAGCAAGTGTTTTTGTATCTGTAAGGTCATTAATAGCAACAATTTCAATAGCACTATTTTCTAGTAAGACTTTGAACGTCAATCGTCCAATTCTACCAAATCCATTTATGGCAACTTTTGTCATGATAATTTGTGGGTTTAAAGTTTACACAAAAATACTATTACAATTCTTAATTTTGTTATTTCAAAATGATTAAAATTGAAATGATGCGCCTCGTAGGTTAAAAATATTTATAAAAATATATGCTTCAAGTTTGGCATAATAAAAACGACTGCTATATTTGCATCACCGTTTTAAGAAGGTCCGTTCGTCTAGGGGTTAGGACACTGGGTTTTCATCTCAGCAACAGGGGTTCGATTCCCCTACGGACTACGATAAACCGTCTTAGAGTAATATCTAAGACGGTTTTTTTTGTTACTGTAAAATTAAAAATAGTTAAGAGAACACGGACAGCCGTTAGCTTTTCCGATATTTTTAGATAATGAAGTTTTTATATTTTTTTTTACTTTATTTTTTTTTTTGGGGAAAAGCACATTCGCAAGATAAAACCCAATTTCGAATTTGGACAGACTATAATGTGTCTTTTAAATTAAATAAAAAATGGGCTACGGGGGGAGATTTAGGTTATAGAATTGTGCCATCAAATGGCATCCAAGTAGCCTATGTTCGCCCAAAAATATTCTTTCAAGCCAACCGTTTACTTACATTTGATGTAGGAGTTTCTAATTTTAATAGATGGCGATTGCAGGCACTAAACCGAGTTGAATTAAGATCACATCAATTTATACTATTAAAATGGCCACTAATAAAGGGTGTTCAATTTAACCATAGGATAGGCATAGAACAACGACTGTTTTTTATTAAGAATGCTGATATTAATAGACATATTCACCGTTTTCGTTATTTTTTAGCCTTAAAATCGCCAGAGTTTTATTTGTTTTCAATAAAATCGCCATTTTTTGTGATGGGAAAATTTGAAATACTGGCAAATTTTTATGATAGTAATAAAGAAAGCATATTAGATCATACGAGATTAACAGTGGGGATAGGAAATCAAATTAATGAAAAATTTAGAATAGACCTTAGGTATGCTATCCATAGTTTTGTTAACCCAACTTTTAATGATTTAGCGAGAGAAGTTGATGTGCTTAGGCTAAGATTATACTATCAGTTTAAGTAAAGTTAGTAATAGCGTATTAGTTTTGTCGCTTACGTTTTTTTTGAAAAAAATAGTTATGATAATACAAAGGTTAAGGAGATTTAAAGAAGTAAAGCATATTGGTATGCTTTGTTTTTTAATAACCTTTTCGCTTACTGCATTTACTCAATCAAAAACTATCTCTGCAGCGTCAGAAGATTCTATTTTTGCTAAAAGGGAAGTTGTAATTGCCAACATCTTTGTAACAGGAAATGATAAAACGAAGGATAGAATTATTTTGCGAGAATTGTCAATCGAAAAAGGGAATACTTATGACTATCATACATTAGAAAAAATAGTTATTAGAAATAGGAATAATATTTTTAACACCAAGCTTTTTAATGAAGTGGAAGTTTCTATTGTGGAATTAGACTATGATAAGGTTGATATTATTATAATGGTTGCAGAGCGTTGGTATCTTTTTCCTATTCCTTTATTAGATATTATTGACCGAAATTTTAATGACTGGTGGGTAAACCATGATGCTGATTTAAGTAGAATAATTTATGGATTAAGTTTGTATCATTTTAATATGAGGGGAATGAACGAGCGTATGACGGTTACTGCTCAATTTGGCTTTATTAAAAGATTTGAAGTTAACTACTCTATGCCTTTTATTGATAGAAGCCAACGGCATGGGCTTTCTTTTTCCAGTAAATATGTTGAGTATAATAATTTACATTATACGGTAGAAGACAATGATAGAGTATTTATTGAAACAGAAGACCTTTTAAGAAAAACTACAAATATTAGAGCTACATACACGCTTAGAAATTCAATTTATACGAGGCATAATTTTGGTGCTGAATACAGCCACACCAGTGTTGCAGATACTGTTCTCCAATTAAATCCTGATTATTTAGGCACAGGTACTAATATTCAAAACCTTTTAAAAATAAGTTATTCATTTAGTACAGATAAACGAGATATTGCCGCTTATCCACTTAGAGGATATTTGTTTTCGGCTGAGGTTTATAAAATTGGGTTTGGATTAGAAAATAGTGTTAATAAAGCGGGGTTTCAAGTGTCGTATGCAAAATATTTTGAGTTAAAAAATAAATTTTACTTAAATAATTTAAGCTCTATTAATTTAACAACACCACCCGATCAGCCCTATACCTTATTATCTGGGCTTGGTTTTGGCAACCGATTAGTTAGAGGTTATGAGCTGCATACGATTTTTGCTCAAAATTTTTTTCTAAATAAAACTACCTTTAAAAAAGAAATTTTTAAAGGTAGTGCCAAATGGAAAAGTATGCCTATAGAGCAGTTTCAATACATACCTTTTGCCCTATATTTTAAAACGTATATTGATATTGGTTATGCCACAAATCTTTCAAATTTAGAAGGCAATGCGATACTGTCTGATAGGCTTTTGGCTGGCACAGGCTTTGGACTAGATTTTATAACCATGTATGATTTTGTAATTAGGGCAGAGTACTCCTTTAATAATATTGGCGAGCACGGGTTCTTTTTAAGCTTATCAAGCGATTTTTAGGTGGAGTAATAGATATCTATCTCAAAATTAAAATGGTATAAGTTATTTGTTCGCCATTAAAACTTTCCACGCCATTTCTACTTCATTCTTAGCCAAATACCCTTTGGCTAATTGATGCAAGCGTTCTTCTACATTTGTAGTCGATTCTAAAATAATACGCACATTATCTTCCTTAAATAAACCTGCGGATGGTAGTTGCTCAATAGTGCCAAGCTGCCCCAGCTCATTGCCTGTTAATACGTTACTGTTTTTTATGATGGTTGGAATGTTGTCAAACCCAATGCCAATAGCTGAAATGGGTTTAGGAATTTCAAAAATAGCATCTCCACTAG
>CAZGDC010000097.1:0-8847 GCA_964524405.1 uncultured Roseivirgaceae bacterium | reverse complement strand
ATATCACGAATGTAACGGCAGGTACATATACGGTAACTGTAACAGATGCCAATGGTTGTTCGGTAACACAGACTGTAGAAGTAGGCGACATTATTACTGCTGTTGAAGATGTAAATGCAACTACAATGCAAATCTACCCTAACCCAGTGAGCGATTTTGTAAAAGTAGAAGGTGTATTTGCTAATGCAAAAGTGGAAGTGCAGCTTATTAATAGCTTGGGAGTACAAGTGCTTATTAAGCGATTTGAAAACGTATCGAGCAACACAGTAGAACTACCAGTTACGGAGCTAAAAAATGGTCATTACTTAGTAGTGGTAACTGCTAATAACAATCAAACGGTACAACGAATAAATATTAAACATTAAAAAGGGTTGGTTTCTCGGTACAAGGCCGGGAAACCAACCCTTTTCTGGACTTGTTCCGGTATCCCTTAATTAGTAAACTAAACTTAAAAAAATTATGAAAAAATTACATAAATACATCCTCCTTATCAGCATAGTTGCCTTACTAACAAATTGTGGAGGCACTACAGATCCTACGCCAGGAGTGGATTCTTTGCAAGCAACGATAGATGGGCTAGCAAAAAAATGGACTCCATCTGGGGTTACACTTGATGGCGTAAATGTATCGGATGATTGGAGTGGGGTAAGTGTTACATTTACTGCAAACAAAAGCTTTACAGTATCTGGGTTATCGCAAGAGAATAGTCTTATTTGGCCGTCAACAGGCACCTATTCGTTTCCAGATGAAAATAAGCCTCTTAAAATCCTAAGAAATGATGGCATTGAAATTACCCTTAAAAACTTAACTAGCACTAGTGTAGATGTATCTTTTGCCATAACGGGCAGAACAGGCGGCAGAGGGGCTGGTCTTAGTGGAAATTACAGCTTTAGCTTTAGTAATTAATGTACTTTTTAGTTGGCTAAAAGAAGAAGTTGAGCATACGCCAAATAGTGTACCTATGCTCTGTAGTATTTATTCTTTAACAGTGCCTAAGCCCGAAAATGCCGTGCTAAAAGTGCGTCCTTATTTTTTTGTCTATAACTAACACTTGTGGAAGTAGCATTAATTGCTCATCATTGCTAATAATAAAATCTGCATGTTTTACTTTTTCAATTTCGGGCATTTGAGAGGCTATAATATTTTTAATTTCTTTTTCTGATCTAAATACATCTCTTTTTTTTATACGTGCTATACGTAATGCTATTGGAGAGGTAATAATAATAAGCTTATCTAATTGTTTATAGGAACCTGACTCAATTAGTAGTGCTGCTTCTTTTAATACATATCCGTCATTGTGCTGGCGTTTCCAATCCTCAAAATCAATGGCTACCGCAGGGTGTACAATGGCATTTAATGCGTTCAGCTTATCACTATTATTAAATATTTGAGAGGCGATAAAATTTCTATTCAACACACCTTTGGAATAGCTATCTGAACCAAATAAAGATGTAATGGGTTTCTGTAATAGGTTATTCATTAATCTTTTAGCTCTGCTATCAGCATCATAAACAGGCACATGTAATAGCTTAAATAAGTTGGTTACCAATGTTTTGCCAGCACCAATGCCGCCAGTAATGCCAACCGTAATTGGCTTACTCATTATAATAAACTTTAACTTTAGGGTAGCTAAAGTAGGGGTCAATTACCCATTTAGTATTTGATTTAAGCTTTAGAGTAAGGGTTGAGTCAGTAGTGTCGATGGTTTTAAAATCTGCTGTTATAATAAAATCGTCAATCGCAATAGAATCTTGATAATCCTCTTGTATGGTAAAATGAACATTGATTAAAGAATCTTTCACAAAAATATTTTTTAACGATTCTGTATTTATATAATTAATGGGTAGTTTAATGTTTTTTTCTATAAATTTAGCCACCTCAAACATTACCCTTATTGTTTGGGGCTTTACTTGCATTAAATTTGGAGAGGCTAATTGTAAAGGAACTTTATCATTAAAATTTTTATCGATATTGGTTTCAATAATTTGGACTAAAAAGGTGTCTTTTGGTAAATTATTAATAATATTTTTAGGCCCTGAAACAGCGACAAGTTCGGTGTCAAAAGTTACGGCTGAAATTATTCTATAACCCTCTTCTAATTTTATGGATGTGCTATCTATATATACTGGAAAAGATTGTACAACTTTAAAATCAATATTAAAAAGAAGAGAGTCTTCAATAATATAGTTTAATTGAAGTTGATCCAATGCTTCGGCAACCTGGTTGGCAAAATAGCTACCTGGCAAACGATGGTTAGTTGCAGGCTCATTTAGTTTTAAGTTGAGCGGAATAAGACCCAATCTTGAATTGGCTCTTAGTAGATTCCAACCTAAACCGCTCACGTTAATTTGAATGTGCTCTGGCAGCTCCTCTATAATAACATAGTTTTCTTTATCAAAATCCCACTCTACAGGATATTTTACAGAGGTGTCGTATTCTTTATTAAGGGCACTAAAAAACCAAAAGGTAGCAGCTGTTAAAATACAATAAGCTACTACCTTGAAGTTGTCTGGTTTTTTAAACCTTAAAAATTGTTTAAGTATAGTTATATACTTTTTCAATACATGCTATTTTGATTTACTCGAATCTAATGAAATAGATGATTTTTCAAAAACCATTTTTGTCCCTTTATCAACCTCTAAGGTAATTGTTGCTTCATCTAATGCGTAAACTTTTCCATGAAGCCCGCCAATGGTTACCACCTTATCTCCCTTTTTTATTTCTGCTAGAAATTTCTTTTGATCTTTCTGCTTTTTCTGTTGCGGTCTAATCATAAAGAAATAAAATACAACAGCTATCCCTACAAAAAAGATAATTTGCGTGTAGTCCCCTCCTCCTATATCAGGAGTTGCTTGTGCTAAAATTTGTAATAACATTTATTATTTAGCTTTAGGTGTTACAAATGATTTAAACCTTAAAACAGTTTGCTTTGGCCATGTATTAGCGGTTACCGTAATTGTTTTGTTTTGAGCATTTGGTTTACCCTTGGTATCAAATTTCATATCAACTACACCTTCGCCTCCAACAGGGATTGGTGTTTTTGTCCAGTTTGGAGCAGTACAACCACATGAAGGCCTTACGCTTTCAATTATTAATGGAGCCTCTCCTGTGTTTTTAAACTTATATGTATGTGTAACCACATCATTTTCGTTTACCGTGCCAAAATCATGTTCTGTAGTTACCCATTCAAAAGAAGGAATAGGCCCTTCTGGTTTTACATCTGGCACTTTAGCTGGGGCTGGAGTTGCATTAGGGCCTGCTAGTGTTTTACTCCCTTTTTCCATTTCTGCTAATCTACTTTCTAAGGCAGCAATTTTTTTCTCCGAAGCTCCATCATTACATGCGGTAAAACCCCCAACCAAGATTGCTAGAACGATTGTTTTTAATGCTATTGTTTTCATTTTTTATAATTTCAATTATTATTATTCTTCTTTTATTTGGCCAATTAGATTATCTACATCAGCCAATAATTGCTCTGCTTTCTCCTTGGCATCAGTTACTACTTTTTCGCCTTGTGTTCGAGCTTGGCTTATAGGTTCTTCTGAATTTTCAATAAGCTCTTCGATCATATCTTCTAAAGTTGCTTTGTACTTGTCCAAGTTATACGATAATTTATTTCTAGTACTAGACCCTTTATCTGGAGCAAACAATACTCCCAATGCAGCACCTGCTGCCGCTCCTACCAAAAATGCAAATAATGAATTTGATTTTCTGCTCATATACTTCTTATTTATTGTCAATTAATCCTCTTCCACTTTTCTTAATTACTCCTTCCTTTTGCAAATCTACTGCAATTACATCTAAAACACCATTCAAAAACTGCTTGCTTTTGGGCGTACTGTATCTTTTAGATATTTCAATGTATTCGTTAATGGTAACTTTTACAGGTATCGATGGGAAATTAATCATTTCTTGAACGGCCATTTCCAACATTACCATATCGGTAGAGGCAATTCTATCAACATCCCAGTTTTTAGATTTAGCTGCAATCAATTTTTCGTACGTATCTTCTTGTGTTAACGTAGTGTTATAAATGGTTTCAAAAAAGTTTAAATCTTCTTCCCAATTATACGATAATTCCAATAGTTCAAATGCTTCTCCTTCTTCAAGTCCTTTAATAGTTTTTGTAAGTAAACTTTTTAAAATTGGCTTATTCTCCGACCATCGTAAATCTATTAATTCAAAAAAATCGTTGATGGTTTCGTTTTTAAATAAAATTGATTTAGCAATGTATTGTATAATTTCTTTATCTTCTTCAAACGTTGGGTTCTCAATTCTTGCATACGTATCAAAGTTGTTTGATGGTTTTATCATAATTCTCAGCCAACTTTTTAACTCCTTTTCATAAGCACTCCAATTAAGGTTACTCTTAATAATTGTGTTTTTAAGCTCTTTGTTATTGCTTAGTAATTTAATGGCTTTATTATTAACCAAGTTGGTAAAAGGGGGTGTTCCTTTTTTTGGTTTTTCGGCAGAAGCAATAGTTGCAAGATTTATAAAAGATTGTAGTAACCAAGCATATTGCTCAACTAGCTGATTTACTCCATTAATCATTTCCTCTTTTAATGTTCTTTTATCTGTAGCTAGTAGATTATAATAATAAGTAATGGCCTGCATTACTACCTCATTAATTTCATTAGCACTGCCTTCAAAAACATTGGCGTCCTTTTTTTTGTAGTTTTTTTTAAACAGTGCAGTAGCTTCTTTATTTTGCTCTTTGAGCAATTTTTTATCTTGCACTTCCATAGAGTTGAGATCGGGCAAAAAGGCATCATGAACTTGACTTAAAGCCAAATTATAATTTGCTTTTTTACATTGTTTGTAGGCAAATAAACTTTGCATCGCCTTAATTCTTAATGTGCGTCTGTTAAGCATTATTACTAAGTAGAGAACGAAAATAAGGCAATTTCACCTAAATGTGATTGCTTTATTTATAATTTATTAATAAGATAATTTTACTTTACCAATTGATTCAATCCGTTGCTTGGCAATTTTAATGGCTGCTTCTTGTGTCGAAATTTTTTCAGCAATGGCTAAATCAAAAATTCTACTACAAGTACCATAAATTTCTTCTGTTTGTTGACGGCTAGATTCGGCAGAATAAGTGCCATAATACTCTGCCCCTACATTAATAAGCCCACCTGCATTAATAAGGAAGTCGGGCGCATACGTAATGCCATAATCTAACAACATATAACCATGTCGTTTTTCATCTTTTAACTGGTTGTTAGCAGCCCCAGCTATTATTTTAGCCTTTAATCTTGGTATGGTATCGTCATTAACCGTTGCTCCTAAAGCACAAGGCGAATAGATATCAACATCTAAATCATAGATTTCATCCATCCCTACCACTTTTGCACCTGTGGATTTTGCCACTTTTTTAAGCTTGGCTTCGTTAATATCAGTAATATAAACGTTGGCTCCTTCTTTCACTAAATACTCAACCAAATACGTGCCCACTTGACCAATTCCTTGTACGGCTATTTTTTTCCCTTTTAAGCTATCCGATCCAAACACTTGCTGTACAGAAGCTTTAATGCCCATATAGGTGCCATAAGCAGTTACTGGAGAAGGGTCTCCACTTCCGCCCATCCCTTCTGGAATGCCCGTTACATGGCTGGTTTCCATGTGTACATATTCCATATCTTTGGTTTTCATATTTACATCTTCGGCTGTAATGTAACGCCCCCCAAGGCTATCTACAAAACGGCCAAAGCGCCTCATTAAAGCTTCGTTTTTTATTTTGCTTGCATCACCAATAATTACCGCTTTGCCTCCGCCTAAATTAAGACCGCTAATGGCCGCTTTATAGGTCATTCCTCTTGATAAACGTAATACATCTGTAATCGCTTCTTGCTCCGAAGCATAATTCCACATTCTTGTGCCACCCAAAGCAGGGCCTAGTACGGTATTATGAATTGCTATAATAGCTTTTAGCCCGGTGGCTTCATCATTACAAAAAACCACCTGCTCATGCCCCATTGCTCCAACTTTTTCAAAAATTGACTTGGAAACAGGGTTTTCTATTTCTTTTACTATCGACATTTCTTTATTACTTGGTTAACTAATTTATGCTAGTTTTGTATTTAGTCAAAATAAGGCTGCATTTTCAGGTGCAAAAATAATAGATTTTAACCAGTAATTAACTAGAGCGTTAAGTTTACTTATACATTTACCAAAAATTGAAAGAACTTAGTTATTTAAACAAGTATTTATACCGCTACAAATACCGGCTACTCCTTGGTGTTTTATTTACTGTGCTCACCATCATTTTTCAAATTTTGCCTGCACAAGTGGTACGATATGCGCTTGATTTAGTGATTGAAAACATTACCCTTTATAAATTATTTGCTAGTAGTACTCTTGAGTCTGCTATTTATAACCATTTCTCTTCTGGTATTATTCTCTTCGTAGCTATTATTTTTGTATTAGCACTCATTAGAGGGGTGTTTTTGTTTTTTGTAAGGCAAACCATCATTGTAATGTCGCGGTTGGTGGAGTTTGATTTAAAAAATGAAGTGTATGAGCATTATCAGACATTGCCTCTGAGTTTTTATCGAAAAAACAACACAGGAGATATAATGAACCGTATTTCGGAAGACGTGAGTCGTGTTAGAATGTATGTGGGCCCCAGTATTATGTATGGCTTAAATTTAATCATTCTGTTTCTTATTCTTATTCCTTATATGCTCTCAATTAATTTGGAATTAACTTTATATGCCCTTGTGCCGCTTCCATTGCTTTCGTTTAGCATTTATTATGTAAATAATATTATCAATAAAAGATCGGAAGAAATTCAGAAAAGCCAATCTGCCTTATCCACATTTGTACAAGAAGCCTTTTCGGGTATTAGGGTTTTAAAGTCGTATGTGCGCGAGCAAGATTCGTTAAAATCATTTGCTGAATCATCAGACGTTTATAAAAAAAAGTCGCTAAAACTAACACAAGTAAACGCTTTGTTTTTTCCTATAATTATGGCAACGATTGGCCTTAGCACCATATTGGTTATTTACATAGGTGGCAAACAAGTAATTGAAGGAAGAATATCGTACGGCAATATTGCCGAATTTGTTATTTATGTAAATATGCTTACTTGGCCTGTAACTGCCTTAGGCTGGATTACAAGCATAATACAAAGAGCTGCAGCAAGCCAATCGAGAATTAATGAGTTTTTACACGAAAAAAATGACATCGTTAGCCAAAAGAATATTACCAATAAAATTCTTGGAAATATTGAGTTTGATAATATTAGTTTTACATATCCAGAATCGAGAATAACGGCCATTAAAAATTTTACTATTAAAGTGGAGGCAGGAGACTCTTTGGCAATTATTGGAACAACGGGCGCAGGAAAAAGCACTATTGCTAATTTATTAACAAGGATGTTTGATGTAAATGATGGAGAAATTAGAATTGATAATCAACCAATAAAAGACTATAACCCCGCTTGGCTACGATCGCAAATTGGGTATGTACCACAAGAGGTGTTTTTATTTTCGGATACCATCGCAAATAATATTGCCTTCGGAAGTCAGAATATATCAAAAGAAAAAGTGTATCAAGCAGCTAAAGATGCCGACCTCTACGATAACTTAATGGATTTTCCCAATCAATTTGAAACCGTTTTAGGAGAACGGGGGATTACGCTATCGGGTGGACAAAAACAACGTGTATCTATTGCTAGAGCCATTGCAAGAGCGCCTAAAATATTAATTTTAGACGATGCCCTTTCTGCTGTTGATACCAAAACAGAGCATGTTATTTTAAATAGCATGAAACGAATAATGAAAGGAAGAACATCTATAATTATTAGTCATAGGGTTTCATCTGCTAAGCTAGCAAATACCATAGTGGTTTTAAACGAGGGCAAAATTTTAGAAAAAGGCAGCCACAATGAGCTTATGAAAAAGAGTGGGGTTTATAAAGGGCTTTACGAAAAACAATTGGAGGCCAAAGAAATACTATAATCAAGCGAACCTTAATTATTTGCCGTATATTGAAAAGGAAGAGCGTAAATTAGTTTAACAAGTAACGTGTAAAAAAGAAAAACGCTAATGCGGATTAAAAGAAATAATGAAGTTGAAAAGTACACTTAACTTGATATTGGCATATAAAAACAGCTATTAATAACTTAATATCCCACTTTTAAGGCTTTAATAAATCGGGGTTTTCAAATTCATTACCAATAACGTTGCACGTATTTGCTTCAAACCTACCAAACGACTTCATAGTCATTTGCCGCTCAATATCTGTAAAAGACCAACCTCCTCGATTATTATCCCATACAATCATGAATTTTTTTTCGCCCATCTGAACGATGTCGCGCTGAAATACATCGGTGTTATTAACATCTTTTTGACCTGTGTATTGCATAATCTCCATATCATCGTCCTTAACTCCATCCATTTCTTTATCACTATAAAACATAAATGAATGCCGCTCGGTAGAAAACGAAAGGGCTCCTGATTTAAACATGCGTTGGCTCTTTTTATTAAAAGCCCTAAATTTTAACTCGATATTAAGCATGCCGCAAAGCTAACACTAAGTAAAATCAAACCACAAGCTAAAGTCTTGTTAGATTAACATAGCCCTTTTTAACCCTCATTATTCACCATAAAATTAATATATGTTTATAAATAGCTTATTTTCAATCAAATACACTAAATTTTTCTGCAAATAGTCGCACCCAAAATTAGGCTAACTAAATTTTATTTGGATTTAGTGGGTGCATATACATCGTTGCTAACTACTTGAAATACACTTGTATATCTACCTAGTTAGACGCCTTGTACCTACACCCACTAAACTCCATGAATAATGCGGGTTAAGTTGCCAAATTTTTGAAAT
>CAZGDC010000096.1:4549-8990 GCA_964524405.1 uncultured Roseivirgaceae bacterium | reverse complement strand
CTACTTATATGGAAGCCGTAAAAGAAGCGTGCTTAGCCGCTACTGATAACAGAGCGATACATATGTAGAACGGCCGCAAATGTTCGCTTCTACCAATGGTAACATAACGAGATACTGAGCTTTAAATAATTGGTTCAAAATTTTGATTATTGTAGAAAAAATGCGTAATTTGTCTATATAAAATAGACATGTTTCAATCGTTATGAAAAAATATCCCGAAAGATTAGATGATGCACCAGATAATGTTGCAGAAATGGCAGCCGTTTATGGTAATCCTTTTTCAAATGCAATACTTGCCCGCTCAGGGGTTAAAATATCATTTTTAACAGATCTAATGCAATTACTAGGGCTTAAAAAACAAGAAACTGCATCTCTAATAAATATATCAGTCAAAACCCTCGATCGTCATTTTACTACCCAAAAACCCTTTATTGGCCTGCAATCAGATCGTATTTTAGAACTAGCAGAATTGCATCAAAAGGGAGAAAAAGTGTTTGGTAATAGTGCAAAATTTCTTGTTTGGTTAGATTCACCCATTGCTGTTTTAAACAACACGGCTCCTCGCGAATGGTTAGATACCCAGCAAGGGATAAAAGCCATTACAAACGAACTGGGCAGAATTGAGCATGGGATTTTTGCATGATTGTTTATCGAATTTGCAAGCTTTACCCACCAGATAACAACCCAATTGATGGCAAAGGTGCTGCTAAGTATGGTGGCAGGTGGAATTCGGAAGGAGTTAAAATGATTTACACCGCTTCTTCTCTAGCATTGGCTAGAAGCGAACTGGCGAGACATACCAACCTAGCCAGCATTCCAGATGGATATAGAATTTATGAAATTGAAATACCTGACCAAGAGTATGAACATGTTACCCCTCTTCCTCTGGATTGGAATTCAAATTATGAACCCCAAAGCACTAAAATTTTGGGAGATAACTATTTTCTAAACTCTAAAGTGTTAGCTATAATAGTTCCATCTGTACTGGATTATAACTCATTTAACTATTTGCTAAACCCTCAAAGTAGTACTTTTAATTTGGTAAAAGTTATCAAGGAGTACCCATTTATTCCTTAACGCAGGCTACTGGCAAAATATTTTTATCAATTTTATTGCAATTAAACCAAAGAGTTTCCTTCTTTGCACACGTAATGAACAAAATGAAATCTATACAACTACATCATCATCACCATACTTGCCCTCAGGCGAACAGGTGATAGATATATAATAAACTAATATTTAAACCCCCGTCTGAGTAAATCAGATGGGGGTTTTTATTGCACCCCTATCTGGTTTGCTCAGCAAAAACAACAACTATGAGCACACTAAAAATTGCCATACAAAAATCAGGAAGGCTGCACGATCAATCGTTGAAGCTACTCAGAGATTGCGGTATTTACATTGATAATGGAATCGATCAGCTGAAAGCACCAGCCTCCAATTTTCCTTTGGAAGTGCTTTACCTCCGCAATTCTGATATTCCTCAATATTTAGAAGATGGAGTTGTTGACCTAGCCATTATTGGTGAAAATACGTTGCTTGAGAAAGGGAAAAATATCACTATTCTAAAAAAACTTGGGTTCTCAAAATGCAGACTTTCGCTGGCTGTTCCTAAAACTGAAATAAATGGTTCGATCGAATGGTTAAAGGGTAAGAATATAGCCACATCTTATCCAAATTCATTAAACAAATTTCTAGAAGAAAAGGGCATTCAAGCAACCATTCACCAAATATCGGGCTCTGTGGAAATAGCACCCAATATTGGCTTGGCAGATGCTATCTGTGATTTAGTTAGTTCAGGAAGCACCCTTTTTAAGAATGGGTTAAAAGAGACCATTACCCTTTTTAATTCGGAAGCCTGCATCGCATCAGGTAAGCTACTTACAGAGAATAAGAAGAAAATAGTTGGCAAATTACTCTTTAGAATAAATGCAGTAATTCAAGCAAAAAGATCAAAATATGTATTGATGAACGTGCCAAACAATAAAATTTCTTCTATTACTAACCTCCTTCCTGTGCTTAAAAGCCCTACTATTTTGCCTTTGGCAATGGCCGGCTGGAGCTCGCTACACTCAGTAATAGACGAAGAAAAATTTTGGGATGTGATAGACCAACTTAAAGAGGCAGGAGCCGAAGGAATACTTGTTGTACCTATTGAAAAAATGATAGCCTAATGAACATACTAATTGAACCCCCACAAAAAGATTGGCAATCAATTTGCAAACGGCCTAGTTTACAACAGAAAAACTTAGGCCGTTTAGTGAGCCAAGTTTTTAACGATGTAAAAAATGGAGGCAATAATGCCATTACTGCTTACACACATAAATTTGATAATGTTGATTTAAAAAATCTAGCAGTTTCTGAAACCGAAATACTAAATGCTACTAAAGTTGTCCCTCCAAAATTAAAAGAAGCCATAGAATTAGCTGCACACAACATCGAAAAATTTCACAAGGCTCAAATGCCTAAAAAAATAGAAGTGGAAACAGTGGAAGGGGTTTTGTGCTGGCAAGAGGCTCGCCCCATTGAGCGAGTAGGACTATATATACCAGGAGGTTCAGCTCCTTTGTTTTCAACCGTGCTTATGCTGGCGTTGCCAGCCAAAATTGCAGGATGTACCGAAATAATTCTTTGTACGCCTCCTAATCAAAAGGGCGAGGTTGACCCCGCTATTTTGTTTGCTGCCAAGTACGCAGGTATTTCAAAAATATTTAAAGTGGGCGGTATTCAAGCTATAGCCGCATTAACTTACGGTACAGCAACCATCCCTGCCGTAAATAAAATTTTTGGCCCTGGTAATCAATACGTAACTGCCGCAAAGCAACATGCCTCGCAACTAGGGATTGCCATTGATATGCCCGCAGGCCCTTCCGAATTATTGGTATTAGCCGATGAAACCGCTAACCCATCGTTTATTGCTTCCGACCTGCTTTCACAAGCCGAACATGGAGCAGATAGCCAAGTAATTTGTGTGGTAAAAACAGAAGAACTAATCGAAAAAATACAGCGTGAGCTAACTACTCAAATAAAGCTATTACCAAGAAAGAATATAGCACAAAAGGCACTCGGTTCGTCCAAATTTATTTTGCTAAAAGAGGATCAGTTATGTATTGATTTTATTAATGAATATGCCCCTGAGCATTTTATAATAGTCGTTAAAAACGAAGCGTTTTTCTTAACTAATATCCGTAATGCAGGGTCGGTTTTTATTGGTAATTACACGCCTGAAAGTGCTGGTGATTATGCTTCTGGCACCAACCACACCTTACCAACCAATGGGTTTGCAAAAAGTTATAGTGGGGTAAATATCGATACCTTTATAAAAAAAATTACGTTTCAGAAAATCACTAAAAAAGGATTGCAGACTATTGGCTCTGCCATAGAAATTATGGCCGAAGCTGAACAGCTACAAGCACATAAAAATGCCGTTACCCTGCGATTAAAAGCCATAGATAATGAAAAATATTAACACACTAATTAGAAAAAATATACGCCAGCTCAAACCCTATATTTCTGCCCGTGAGCAATATAATAATAAGGAGTATATCTTTTTAGATGCCAATGAAAACCCTTATGCTTCTGGGCTTAATCGCTACCCCGACCCTCAGCAAAAATTAGTAAAAAATATTATTTCAAAAAGAAATAATATCCCCACAAACCAAATAGCTCTAGGCAATGGAAGTGACGAATTACTAGATATGATAATGCGTGTATTTTGCGAGCCTAGCATTGACAATA
This sequence comes from uncultured Roseivirgaceae bacterium, assembly GCA_964524405.1. Taxonomy (GTDB): domain Bacteria; phylum Bacteroidota; class Bacteroidia; order Cytophagales; family Cyclobacteriaceae; genus JAKISE01. The sequence continues at coordinate 5,252 of CAZGDC010000096.1, read as the reverse complement.
TTGTTATTACACCGCCTACTTTTGGCATTTATAAAGTACTTGCTAACACCAATAATATTGAAGTTAGGGAAGCACCTCTAACAGACAACTACCAATTAGATACCCAAGCCATTAAGAGTTTAGTTAATGAGCAAACCAAGGTGATTTTCATTTGCTCGCCCAATAATCCAACAGGTAATTTAATGGCCGAAAATTCGATAAAAGAACTGCTTGCCTTAAACTGTATTATTGTAATTGATGAAGCCTATATTGAGTTTACAACACAAAAAAGTTGGAGTCTGCAATTAAACGATTACCCTAATTTAATTGTTTGCCAAACGTTATCGAAGGCTTGGGCGCTTGCAGGTATTAGAGTAGGCATGTGTTTTTCTTCTACAGAAATAACCGATTGTTTAAATAAAATTAGACTGCCTTATAACCTCAATGCACTTTCTCAACAAAAAGCAATCGAAATTCTTTTAAGTCCTGCCCAATTTAAAATGGATGTTAAAGCCATTAAGCAAGAAAAAGAAGCATTGATAAAACAGTTATTACTTATACCAATAGTGGAAAAAATGTATCCTTCAGATGCCAATTTTTTGCTTGTAAAATTTACAGATGCCACACAAGTATTTAGCCATTTAGTAAAAGAAGGGATAGTTGTACGCGATTTTTCGCAAGCAAAAGGATGCGAAAATAGTTTGAGAATATCGGTTGGTACTAC
>CAZGDC010000096.1:0-4449 GCA_964524405.1 uncultured Roseivirgaceae bacterium | reverse complement strand
ATTTTTCGCAAGCAAAAGGATGCGAAAATAGTTTGAGAATATCGGTTGGTACTACTAACGAAAACAAGAAATTAATCCGTAGCCTTCAAAAAACAACTCCATGAAAAAAGTATTATTTATAGATAGAGACGGCACTTTAGTGTTGGAGCCTCCCAAAGATTATCAACTGGATTCTCTTGAAAAATTAACGTTCTACCCTGGTGTTTTTCAAGGAATGAGTAAACTTGCTCAGCTAGGGTACGAATTGGTTATGGTAACAAACCAAGATGGCTTAGGCACAAACTCTTTTCCAGAGGAAACCTTTTGGCCTGCACACACCAAATGCCTACAAGCATTTAAAAACGAGGGTGTTGTGTTTGATGCCGTAAAAATAGACAGAAGTTTACCTGCCGATAATGCTCCTACCCGAAAACCTCGAATAGGCATGCTTACCGAGTACCTTAATGGCGATTACGATTTAGTTAACTCGTATGTAATTGGAGATCGGTTAACAGACGTTGAGCTAGCTAAAAACTTGGGGGCAAAGGCCATTTTTATGGGAAACAAAAAGGCAGAAGGAATTGAAAAATGGAAAGATACAATTGCTTTAACCACCACAAATTGGCAAGCTATTTATGAATTGGTTCGCCAACACAATCGAAAGGCTACCATTACAAGAAAAACCAACGAAACAACAATTGAAATTACGGTTAATCTTAATGGTTCTGGTCAAGCAAAAATTAATACAGGATTAGCCTTTTTCGACCACATGCTCGATCAGCTAGCCAAACACGGATTAATGGATTTATCCATTCAAGTAAAAGGCGATTTACAGGTTGATGAGCACCACACCATTGAAGATACTGCCATCGCATTGGGCGAGGCAATAGCAACTGCACTAGGCAATAAAAAAGGCATTGAACGTTATGGCTTTTGCCTGCCTATGGACGATTGCCTTGCACAAGTTGCCATTGATTTTGGTGGCAGAAATTGGCTTGAGTGGCAGGCCGAATTTAAACGAGAAATGGTAGGTAAAATGCCCACAGAAATGTTCTTTCACTTTTTTAAATCTTTTTCAGATGGGGCTAAATGTAACCTAAACATTAAAGCAGAAGGAATTAATGAGCACCATAAAATTGAAGCTATTTTTAAAGCCTTCGCCAAGGCAATTAAAATGGCTGTTAAACAAGACAAAGAAAAAATGTTTCTACCCACCACAAAAGGAATGTTATGAGTACTCAAGTAGTCATTATAGAATATGGATCTGGCAACATTCAATCGGTGAAATTTGCCTTAGAGCGCATGGGCATAAAAGCCACTTTAACAAATAACGCAGAATTAATAAAAGCCGCAGATAGGGTTATTTTTCCTGGGGTAGGGCACGCAGCTCCTGCATTAAAAGCAATAAAAGAAACAGGATTAGATACCCTAATTCCTACACTTAAACAGCCTGTGCTAGGCATTTGCTTGGGTATGCAGTTGATGTGTAATTTTTTGGAAGAAAACAACGAGAAAGGATTAGGCATTTTTAATGTTAATGTTAAAAAGTTTTCTGCTACTAAAAAAGTGCCACATATAGGGTGGAACACCATTGAAAAAATAGATCATCTACTTTTTAAAGGTATTAAAAATAGACCACATCTTTATTTTGTGCATAGCTACTTTGCCGAAACGGGCAATGAAACCATTGCCCAAACAAACTATGGAGGCAATTTTTCTGCAAGTCTTCAAAAAAACAATTTTTATGGCTGCCAATTTCATCCCGAAAAAAGTGGAGATATAGGAGAGCGCATTTTTAAAAATTTTATTGAATTATAAAAAAGCATCGTTCGTATATGTCAGAAAATAAAGGTGGCAGAACAGACTGTTGACTAACCAACTAATTATGAAAATTATACCCGCAATAGACCTTATTAATGGCAAATGTGTACGTCTTACCAAAGGCGACTACAGCACTAAAAAAATCTATAATGAAAACCCACTAGAAGTGGCCAAATCTTTTGAAAACATAGGCATAAAATACCTCCACTTGGTTGATCTTGACGGGGCAAAAAGCCATGCAATTAAAAATGGAAACGTACTGGAAGAGCTTGCCTCCAAAACCAATCTCCGCATTGATTTTGGAGGTGGAATAAAAACAGAAGCATCTGTAAAGATGGCCTTTGATTTAGGCGCAAGCCAAATAACCGTAGGCAGCATTGCTGCTAAAAACCCCAATTTGGTATATAAATGGATTGAGCAATTTGGGGCAGATAAAATCATTCTGGGAGCAGATGTAAACGATGGAATGATAGCTATTAATGGATGGCAAGAATCGACACGCTTTGAATTAGAGGAGTACATTAAAAGTTACATCGCTCAAGGAACTAAATCGGTAATTTGCACCGATATTAGCAAAGACGGTATGCTAGCCGGTAGCTCTATTGAGCTCTACCAACAATTGCTCACTAGGTTTCCTACACTTAAACTTATTGCAAGTGGCGGTGTAACTTCATTGCAAGAATTAGATAAACTAAAAGAGCTAGGACTAGAAGGTGCCATTATTGGCAAAGCCATTTATGAAAATAAAATAACATTGAAACAATTGGAAGCTTATGTTAACTAAACGAATTATTCCTTGCCTCGATATTAAAGATGGACGAACGGTAAAGGGAATTAACTTTAAAAACTTGCGTGATGCTGGCGACCCTGTTGAATTAGCGGCATTTTATTCAGCACAAGGAGTAGACGAATTGGTTTTTTTAGACATTTCGGCTACGGCTGAAAAACGGAAAACATTTGTTGCCTTAGTGCGCAAAATCGCCCAACGAATTAATATCCCTTTTACAGTAGGAGGGGGCATTTCTTCAGTAGAAGACGCTCGTGCATTACTTAGAGCAGGAGCAGACAAAGTAAGTATTAATTCAGCCGCAATACGCACCCCAACGCTTATAAAAGAACTTAGCGATGCCTTTGGTAGCCAATGTGTGATAGTGGCCATTGATGCTAAACAAGTAAATAAACAATGGAACGTGTTTACCGTTGGAGGTTCACAACCTACGTCTCTCCATTTATTTAATTGGGCAAAAGAGGTAGTTCGGCTGGGTGCAGGCGAAATCCTTTTTACCTCCATGGATAATGATGGCACCAAACAAGGCTTTGCCAACAAAGCACTATTGCAGCTATCTAACACTGTAAACGTGCCTATTATTGCATCTGGCGGAGCAGGGAAAATAGTGCATTTTATCGAAACGTTTAAAACCAGTGGTGCAGATGCCGCTTTAGCAGCAAGCGTGTTTCATTTTAATGAAATTGCTATTCCCAAACTAAAATTAACCTTAGCAAAACAAGGAATACGCATAAGAATTTAATTGAGATTAAAAACCAAACCAATAAAAGAATATTTGTAAAATGGTTAAAACCATTTGTAAATTGTAAATTTAACATAGCCCACGGTTTAAACCGTGGGCTATGAAGATAAACCCAACACCAGAAACCGTTTTAACGGTTTTAAAAATAATATAAAATGCCACATTCATTCAATAAAATATGGCTGCACGCAATATGGGCAACCAAAGAGCGTAAACCTCTACTCGTGCCTAAAATAGAATCAAAGGTTTATAATTTTATGGATAAACAGCTAAGAGGATTAGGTTGCCCGGTAAGAATAATAAACGGGATGCCCGACCATGTGCATTGTTTATTTTTGCTAAATCCACAAAAATCAGTTGCAGATGTAATAAAACAGGTAAAAGGAAGTACTTCGCATTTTATAAATAAACAGAACTTTGTTTCTGAGAAATTTGCATGGCAAACGGGCTATGCTGCCTTCTCTGTAAGTGAATCACAACTAGAAAAAGTGTTTCGATACATAAATAATCAAAAGCAACATCATTCAAATAAGTCTTTTCATGATGAGTATGAGGCATTTTTAAAATTGAATGGTATAGAAATAAATTGAGCAATGAACATAAATTACGACAAAACCACCGGTTTAGTGCCGGCCATAATTCAAGATGCCAACACCAGCAAGGTATTAATGCTTGGCTATATGAATAAAGAGGCATACCAATGTACACTAGAATCCAACAAGGTTACTTTTTTTAGTCGCTCACGTAACCAACTTTGGACAAAAGGCGAAACCAGCGGTAATTTTTTGCTAGTAAAAGGCATTAAAAATGATTGCGACAACGATACCTTATTAATTCAAGTAGAGCCTTCTGGTTCTGTTTGCCATACGGGAGCAGATACGTGTTGGGATGAAGAAAATGAGTCTAAACTAGGGTTTTTGGATGGGTTAGAAATGATAATTAAGGAACGCAAAGAAAACCCAATGGATACTTCTTATACATCCTCTTTATTTAAAAAAGGCATTAATAAAATTGCCCAAAAAGTAGGCGAAGAAGCCATAGAACTAGTAATTGAAGCCAAAGATGATAATAAAGAGTTGTTTTTAAACGAAGCAGCTGATCTCCTTTTTCATTATTTAAT
>CAZGDC010000095.1:0-9157 GCA_964524405.1 uncultured Roseivirgaceae bacterium | reverse complement strand
TCGGAGTATTAGTTGGAGTTTGCTTTGCAAACAATCTTGTTTCCGATCCAAAGGGTCGGGAGAATTAAACCAAATGGGCTATCGCCCTGCGATTAAAATTATTAGTTAAGTTTATTATAAATAGTGCCACTAAATAGGCCACCAACCTTATCTCTATTTTAATGAATTACATAGGCTCAAAACACAAACTTTTACCTTTTCTTAAAAACACCATTTACTCTGTTGTTGGGCATAACCTATCCAATAAAGTATTTTGTGATTTATTTGCAGGTACTGGCATTGTTGGCAGAGGGTTTAAAACGGAAGTTAAAACGATAATTGCCAATGATTTAGAATATTACAGTTATGTATTAAATCAAAATTATATTGGCAATTACCAACCCATTGCAAACAAAGAAAAGTACATTCAAATTTTATCTACAATACCCCCTGTTGAGGGCTTTATTTTTAATCATTATTGCAAAGGCACCAAAGGAGAACGGCAGTATTTTTCGGATGAGAATGGAAAAATAATTGATGCTATTAGAATGAAAATTGAGCATTGGCACAGAACAAATGAAATAAATAAAGACCTCTACTTTTATTTATTAGCTAGCCTTATTGAAAGTGCCGATAAAGTTGCCAATACCGCTTCGGTTTATGGTGCCTATTTAAAAAAATTAAAACCAATGGCTTTAAAACCACTGGTTCTAACATCTGCAAAATTTGAGCTAACTCAAAACCAACACCTCGTATTTAATAAAGATAGCAATACACTAATACCTGAAATAAAAGGCGATATTTTATACCTAGACCCACCCTATAATGCACGGCAATATGGAGCTAATTACCATCTATTAAACACGATAGCCTTATATGATAATTTTAAACCCAAGGGAAAAACAGGGCTTCGATTGTATAACAAATCGCACTATTGCAGTAAACGTACGGTTGTAAATGCATTTAAAGAACTCATAGAAAAAGCCAATTTTAACTATATTTTTTTGAGCTATAATAACGAAGGCCTAATGTCGGTTAAGGAAGTAAAATCCATTATGAGTAATTATGGAAAATATGACCTTGCTTCTACTCAATACAAACGATTTAAAGCAGATAAAACCGAAAATAGAAATCACAAGGCAGATAAAACCGAAGAATTTTTGCATATTCTCGAAAAAAACTAAAACATCTCAATTACTGCTCCCTCTCCTGTATCTTCAATAATAAATTCTATGGGTCGTTGCCCATATAAATATATGTTTCCAAAACTTGTCATCTTTCCTATTAATTTTTCTTTTACATTTAACTCCATTCTGTTGCTTCCATTATGGGTAATGTTGGCGATTGCAACGGTTAAATTTTTAGCGTATAGTATCCCATTATTATAAGCGTGAGTTGCGTTTAAAGTATTGGCATTTCCTGACAGCGTAATGGGACCAATATTATTGGAAACCACATGCACTAAATTTGCTTTTAATAATAAATTAATGCCCCCCGAAGCATCTTCTACTTGCAGCCTTAATTGATCCACCATTAAGGTATCTAACGAGTAAATATTGCCATAACCATGCTGAATTATACTTGTAAAATTGGAATTATAAATGGTAACCAAAGGATGGGTGTATCCATTAGACCAAAAACACGTATTCAAATTTTTTATTTTTAAAACTCCCTCGGTTACTTCAAATTTAATTCCTCTAATTAAGTTTTCTCCTATGGTTAGCTCTACTCTATTTACCCCATCATTTACCAATTTAACATCCACATTAGTGGCAATATCAATGCTGTTAAAATTGGGCACATCAATAGGCACGGTTGTTAAGTTGCCCGCTTTATCAAAACAGCCTGCTCCTTCTTTATTGCACGCTGTAAACGTAATTGCCAATACTAAAAAATAGCTGCTATATATAATATACTTTATCATAACCTAAACCCTATGCTATATTCTATTACCTCTGCTACTGCAAAATGTGTTTTAAGTGTCCAACTTACAAATAGGTTATCCGTAAAATAATACCCAAGCCCCACTCGTTTGTAAATTCTACTTTCAGGATAATAAGGTTTATACACATAATAGCCCAATTGGGTAATTACTGTTAGCCTATTTATAATAAGTTGATGCCCCACCATTACACCCAAACGCCTATAATCTGTGCCAACAATTTCCTCTATAAATGAATGCTTAATTTCACTTTCGATGGATTTATTTGCAAACCCTTCTAGTCCAACCTCTAGCATACTTTTAAGTGATACCCTTTTTTGTGCTAATAATGATACCCCATATACTGGTTTTGCTCCTGATCCAATAGGAGGCGACTCGGCAAAGCCCAATCTGAAAACAGCACCATACTTTATTTTTTTATCTATTTTAGTCGTTAATTCCTCTTTTTTATAGCTAGGCTCATCACCCGTTACCCTGTATGCAACCATAAGGTTAGTCGTAATAATATTAATGCCATTATTGGGTATTTTAAACGACCCATTCGAAAAATGAGTAAGCTTTAGCCCTGCCCCAATTTTAAACCTATTACCAATTGCATGATAATAAGCTAATTTTAAATTTGCATTATAGGTAAATGTAGAGCTAATAACATTATTAAGGTTATTAGTATCATGATCGTAAGGATTGGTAGAATAGGCTAGCCCTAACCCAATATGAATTTGCAAATCAGATTTTTTAAAAGGAGGTTTCCCTAATATGTGAAAGCCCATTCCTGCACTTACGGCTACAACCTTACCTAATTGTGCCTCATTTTTTAAATCGTAATAAGATAGGTTATAGCTAATTTCTGGATACCCAAAATTTGATTCCCATGCCTTTGTGCCATTAGTTTGCTGCCTAAGTGAAAGCCCAAAACCTGTAGGTCGCCCTTTAATTAAATGCCCTAGCGTTTCATGATGCCTAAGAATAAAGCCTTCAAATACTTCTCCTCCTAAAGAATAGCTATATTTGGCGCTTTGTTGTGCCCAAGATGCTTGTGCAACAAAAAATAATATGATTATGACTCTAAAAATCAACAACTTCTATTTTTTTATGATTAATTTAAACGGCTAAAATAAGATGGAACTTTTAAATAAAATAGCCATTATAACAGGTGTAAGTAAAGGAATTGGTTTAGCAACAGCTAAGTTGTTGCTGAAAAATGGTGTAAAAGTAGCTGGTTGGAGTAGATCTAACCCTAATTTAAACCATAAAAATTTCTTATTTATTTCGGTTGATGTAAGTAATAATACTTCGGTAAAAGAAGGCTACCAACAAACAATCGCTCATTTTGGCAATGAGATAGAAATACTGATTAATAATGCAGGTCTTGGGTTCGAAGGCTTATTCGAGAAAATGCAAGACGAGCAATGGCATCAAATGTTTAGCACCAATGTAGATAGTATTTTTTATTGCTCCAGATTGGTAATACCCGAAATGAAAAAGATGGACTTTGGTCATATTATAAATATTTCATCTATTGCAGGCACTAATGGCATTGCAGGCATGGCAGGCTATTGTGGCACTAAGCATGCCGTTAGAGGCATATCGCAAGCAATGTTTAAAGAGTTGCGCAACTTTGGAATTAAAGTAAGCGTTATTTATCCTGGATCTGTAAAAACAAGTTTTTTCGATGAGATTGATTCCGTAACAACAAATGATAATATGATGATGCCTGAAGATATTGCTTCTACTATTTTGCACGTTTTGGAAACACCTCCCAATTATCATCATATAGATATTGAAGTTCGTCCACTAAGACCGAAAGGCAAGTAAGTATATGTCGATAATTATTAAAAAGTTGACCAAATTGTACGGGGTACAAAAAGCAGTAGATGGCATTTCATTTGAAATTAAGAAGAATGAAATTGTGGGTTTTTTAGGCCCTAACGGAGCAGGAAAGTCAACAACAATGAAAATTGCAACTACTTACGTTGCTCCTTCTTCTGGTTCTGTTTTAATTAATAATGTAAGTGTAGAGGAAAACCCTTTGGAAGTACGCAAAAACATTGGTTATTTACCCGAACACAATCCACTTTACCTCGATATGTATGTACACGAGTATTTGCATTTTAGTGGAAGATTTTATGGTTTAAAAAAAAATAAATTAAAAAAACGAACTATTGAAGTGATAGAGATGTGCCAATTAGGTTTGGAACAAAACAAAAAAATTGGGCAACTATCGAAAGGGTATCGGCAGCGGGTTGGATTAGCGCAAGCTTTATTACACGACCCATCAGTGCTCATTTTAGATGAGCCTACCACTGGCCTAGACCCAAACCAAATTAATGAAGTCAGAGCCCTCATTAAATCGGTTAGTGTTGGAAAAACAGTGCTTTTTTCAACGCATATTATGCAAGAAGTAGAAGCGGTTTGCGATAGAGCCATCGTAATTAACCATGGTCAAATTGTAGCAGATGGCAGCATTGCTGATTTACAAAAAAACACTTCGCAACAAGTAATAGAAATCGAGTTTTCCTCTAAGGTGGCCGACACCCTATTACATACTTTTAAAGCAGGCATTTCTATAAAAAACATTGGAGGGTATCGTTACCAGTTAAAAGCAAGTAACCAAGAGGATATACGCCCTGAGTTTATGAGTTTTGTAACCGAACACGCACTTAATTTAATTGGAATAACTGAAGTGCAATGTTCCATGGAAGATGTTTTTGCTTCTTTAACCCAGCCTAAAGATGTTTAATATTTACCAAAAAGAAATCAAAAGTTTTCTAAGTTCACTCATTGCCTATATTATCATTACGGTTTTTCTTGTAGCTATGGGCTTATTGGTTTGGGTTTTTCCTGAAACCAATGTAATTGATTATGGCTATGCTGATATGGGCACTTTTTTTAATATGTCCCCTTTGGTATTAATGTTTTTAATACCCGCCATTACCATGAAAATGTTAGCGGAAGAAACCAATGCAGGCACAATGGAAATTTTAGTGGTAAAACCAGTAACAAAATTTCAGATTATAACAGGCAAATATTTAGCAGCACTTACTCTGGTGGTTGTCGCTATTTTACCCACATTGGTTTATTATTTTTCCTTATCAGAATTGGCCAACCCTGTGGGCAATATTGATACCGCTGGAATAGCTGGATCCTATATTGGGCTTTTTCTTTTATCAGCTGTTTTTTCTGCGCTTGGCATACTAACATCAGCCCTTACCAATAACCAAGTGGTTGCCTTTGTAATTGCTGCTTTTGTAAGTTTTATTTTATTTACAGGATTAAATTCGTTGGCAAGCATAAATGTGTGGTCAAGTTTGTCGTTGCCTTTATCAAAGCTAAGCTTAGAATATCATTATAATGCCATGAGCAAGGGGCTTTTAGACAGCCGAAATATACTTTATTTTTTAAGTGTAATTGCAGGATTACTTTATTTTTCTACCTTATCCTTAGCTCATAAAAAATGAAAATATTAGAAAGCAAGCGGTTAACCATACTCTTAGAAATTGCCATCACTATTTCTATTATTATATTAGTAAATTCCTTAGGATCGCTTTTTTTTGTAAGGGCAGATTTAACCGAAGATAATAGATACAGCATATCTACTGCCACTAAAAATTTACTGCAAAACCTAGAAGATGATATTTATATTGAGGCCTATTTAGAGGGCGAATTGCCCGCAGCCTTTAAACGTATGCGTTCCGCTTTAGAGGAAACATTAATCGAGTTTTCAACCTATTCTAATGGTAAAATTCAATTCCAATTTATTAACCCAGATCAAGCGGCAAGTCAAAAATCAAGGAACCAATTTATGATGTCGCTAGCTCGTAAAGGCATACCTCCTACCGATGTATTTTTAACCGAAGAAGGGAAACGCATTCAAAAACGGATTTTCCCTGGCGTTATCGTTGCTTATGGTAGCACCGAAAGAGGGGTGCAATTATTTAAAGGAAACAAAGCTGCTTCGCCTGAGCAAAGACTTAATCAATCGATAGAAGGCCTTGAGTACGAACTAGCCAATGCCATTCAAGAAATAATTGGAGAAGAATTACCTACTTTAGGCATTATTAGAGGCCATAACGAATTGGACTCCCTCGATTTTGTAAGCTTACATCGTGCCTTAAATAAAAGTTATTTAATTCAACTTATTAATCTTCCTACTATTAAAAAAATACCTAAGGTTGATGTAATACTACTGGCTAAACCTACGACTCGATTTTCTTCTGCAGATAAATTTAAGCTAGATCAATACTTAATGCACGGTGGCACAGGTTTATTTATGTTAGATAAAGTAGCAGTAAATATGGATAGTGCCAATGTGGGCACTTACAGTTTCCCGTATGAGTTAGATATAGATGACTTGCTTTTTAAATATGGGGTACGAATTAATAATGACTTGGTTCAAGATTTTGTTTCGGGCACTTACCCAATTGTGGTAGGCAACGAAGGAGAGCAAGCAAAAATACAACTCCTACAATGGCCTTATTTTCCTGTAATTAACGAATATACCCAGCATAATACGGCAAGAAACTTAGATGCCACCTTAACTCGATTCGCTAGCAGTATTGATACGGTTAAAGCCGATGGCATCACTAAAACCTTATTATTTTCTTCTTCGCCTTATTCTAGAAAATTAATGAGCCCAACTTATGTGGATATTAACCTCATGCAGCAGGAACTTGACCCTGTAAAATTTCAGGTAAAGCATATACCCATGGCCTATTTACTCGAAGGTAATTTTACATCATTATTTAAAAATAAATTTTTGCCCAATGGGCAATCAAAAGCAGATTTTAAATCGGAAGGGAATAGCAAATTAATTGTAATTAGTGATGGAGATTTAGCAAGAAATGACCTCGACCCTAAAACGGGGCAACCTTTACCCCTTGGCTACGATCCTTTTACCAATCAAACTTATGCCAATCAAGATTTAATATTAAACCTATTAAATTACTTAACTAGAGGTAATGGGCTAATTACTGCACGCTCTAAGCAAGTAGTAATTAGGCCTTTAGATAAGGTAAAATTAAAAGATGGTAAGCTAACTTGGCAACTACTAAATGTAGTACTCCCCGTTTTTATACTGCTCGTATTTGGCATTATGTATAACTGGGTTAGAAAAAGGAAATACACTCGATTTTAAGAAGGATAAGCCATGCAAAAACAAAAAAATACACGTCTTCTTTTAGTTTTAGGAGGTCTTATCACGTTACTTTCACTTATTCCTTTTCTTAAAGATAGCAAAGGTATTTCCATTGATAAAAAACAATTTACACTTGACTCTCAAACCATCATTACCGATGTAATTTTGTCTTCGCCTAAAACAAAAAATACACTTAGTTATATGCAAGGGGTTTGGCAAATTAACAGCCGTTATGAGTTGGATCCAAATATGCGAGATGTCTTTTTTTCAGTACTTAGTCAAATAGAATTAAGAAAATCAATACCCGAATCGCAGAAAGATTCCTTAATTGCACTCATTAAAAACAAGGGTACAGAAGTAACTATTTTAAACAATGCCGACCTTATAAAACATTATCGAATTTGGGGCAATAGTAATTTGCAAATTTCGTATGTGTTAGATAATGAAGACAATGGCTATGTAGTGCACATTCCTGGCTACAGAAGCTATGTAGCTGGCATTTTTCAAGTGCCAGAAAGCGATTGGCGATCGCGAAGAGCTTTTAGTGCTCTTTTTACGAACCTTAACAGCCTAAAAATAGCTTACCCAAATGAAGAAATTGAGTTTAGGTATAAAGATAGTTTTTTTGAAATTGTTGATATGGTTGCCGACAGCACACAACTTATCACTTCGCTTGAAAATTTACTTTTTTTACAAACGGATCAATATTTAGTAGCAACAGAATACGCCAAGTACAAAACAGATAGCCTTACTCAATACGCTCCAATGGCAATAGTTTCGGCTACACAACTAGCAGGTAAAATGGAGGATGTGCAAATTTTTAACACTCAAAAGGATCGACTATACTATCTTGGAAAAATGTCAGACTCCTCTTTTTGCTTGTTTAACAAAAAACGATTAAAAAAAATATTGGTAAAAAAATCAGATTTCGATTAGCTCAATGGCGTTTAACTAGTTTCAATTCGTAATTATTTATACCTTTACCCTATTAATTGTATCTAATAATTTATATAAATGAAATTCATCGTTTCTTCATCCGTACTTCTTAAACAATTATCTAACATTCAAGGTGTTATAACAACCAACCCCGTTGTGCCTATTTTAGAAAATTTTCTTTTCGAAATAAGCGATGGCAAATTAGTTGTAACTGCTTCGGATTTGCAAACCTCCATCATAACAGAATTGAGTGTGGAGTCGAGTGAAGCTGGCAGTATTGCCGTGCCCGCAAAAATATTATTAGAGACCTTAAAAAATTTGCCGGAGCAGCCTGTTACATTTTCTATTGACGAGACTTCGTACAGTATTGAAATTAGCAGCGATAATGGTCATTATAAATTAGCAGGCGAAAACGCCACTGACTTTCCTAAGGTGCCAGACGTGCAAGCCGATTTTACCGTAAATAACCTTTCTACTGAAATTTTATATACCGCCATTGATAATACCATATTTGCAACTAGTAGCGATGAGCTACGCCCAGCAATGACAGGAGTTTACATTAATTTTGATGATACCAATACCACTTTTGTAGGCACTGATGGCCATAAATTAATCCGTTACAGAAGAGTAGATGTGGCTACAGAAAATGGTCATTCTATTATTATTCCACGTAAAGGGCTTACTTTATTAAAAAATATACTACCCTCAGAAAACACCGATGTAGAACTTAACTTTAATGTGTCAAATGCATTTTTTAAATTTGGCCACATAAAAATGATTTGTCGTTTAATTGATGAGCGTTATCCTGATTATGAAAATGTAATCCCATTAGAGAACCCTATTCGTATGACCATTGACAGAATGGAAATGTTGAGTTCACTAAAACGTATTTCTATCTACTCTAACAGAACTACTCACCAAGTACGATTAAAAATTACGGGTAGTGAATTACTTATTTCTGCCGAAGATTTAGACTTTTCAAACGAAGCCAACGAGCGATTAGCTTGCGAGCATACAGGCGATGATATTGAAATTGGGTTTAACGCACGTTTTTTAATTGAAATGTTAAGTAATGTTGAAACCAAGCAAATTGAAATGCACCTCTCGTCTCCAAACCGTGCAGGCCTAATTATACCACAAGAGCAAGACGAAAACGAAGATATTCT
>CAZGDC010000094.1:0-9238 GCA_964524405.1 uncultured Roseivirgaceae bacterium | reverse complement strand
CAAAATTAATGGCTAATGCCTTCCCTTTGGTTGTGATTTTTTGCTTGTTTTCCATTTATTGTATAAAATATATGCCAAAAATAACTTGTTTAGGTATTATCATACGCTTAAAATACTGATATTTTAACTAAAACATATCAACTGATTTTATACCCTATTAAGCGGCATTAAGCCTGCATTACAAGATTAAAAAAAATGAGTATTTTACTTTAAGTAGCTCATTTTGTGAAATTATCTGCTTTCGGAGTGGAATAAAGTTTAATGAATTTATTGTAATTGGTGGTATCTATTCTTTTAACTACCTTGGACACAAAACCAAAACCTATTTAATTCTATGGAAGTCCTTGATTTTATTACCGTCCTTATTGTACTTGCTGCATTTTTTTTACTAGTAAATGTAAAAGTGCTCAAGTTGCCTTCTACCATTGGCCTAATGATTATGGCACTTAGCTTATCTCTGTTTATCATTTTTGGAGAACTAGTTTTTAGTGCCTTAAAAGAAATGGCTAATAATTTAATGACCGAATTCGACTTTTCGAAAGTGTTATTTAAGGTAATGCTTAGCTTTTTATTATTTGCGGGTGCTCTTGAGCTCGATTTACAAAAACTAGGGGAAGAAAAGTGGGTTATATTAATTTTAGCAACAACAGGTGTACTAATTTCCACTTTTATTGTAGGCTACGGTATGTACTTTACTTTGCCTTTACTTGGTATGCCTTTAGACTTTATTTATTGTTTATTATTTGGGGCTTTAATATCGCCTACCGACCCAATTGCTGTTTTAGCAATGATAAAAAAATCGGTAGTTTCTAAAAGTTTAGAAGCACAAATTGCGGGAGAGTCACTTTTTAATGATGGCATAGGCGTAGTAGTATTTTTAACTATTTTACATATAGCCACTGCTAGTGCAGGGGTTCACATATCTCCTGCAAGCATTGGCTTATTATTTGGGCAAGAAGTTATAGGAGGTATAATACTAGGAGCAGTATTTGGATACATTGGTCTCAAATTATTAATGCTTATTGAAAATGAGCATACAGAAATAGAAGTATTAGTTACGCTATCTATGGTATTAGCAGGTGCGAGCATTGCTGAAATGCTACATGTATCTGGCCCACTAGCTATGGTAACTATGGGGTTATTTGTGGGTAATAAAGGGCGAAGTGCCAAACTTGAAAATGCGGCTGGCGAATATGTATATAAATTTTGGCATTTAATGGATGAATCCATGAACGCCATTCTTTTTATATTAATTGGTATGCAAATTATTGTTATCAATTGGAGTATGGACTATATTTTTGCCGCCTTTATTGCTATTATAATTGTATTAATTGCACGACTTTTTGGTGTTGGTATTCCTATTACTTTTTACCGATTAAAAGCATCTATACCAAAATACACCATTCGCATATTAACTTGGAGTGGGCTGCGTGGTGGCATATCTGTTGCCTTGGCATTATCACTATATGAGTATTCTAAAAATGGCAAAATTGCTGCTGAAACGGTGGATTTAATTATTGTAATGACCTATTGTGTGGTACTGTTCTCTATTGTAGTGCAAGGGCTTACCGTTAAAAAACTGTTTGCAATAGCAGCAGGAGGCATTAAGGAGGAAGATAAGAAGGAAGATAAGAAGGGATAGTTTAAGAATTGATAGTTGTAACCTTCGCTCTGCTTCGGCTAATAAGATTGGTTATTACCCCAAGGAAAGAAAAAGAGTTTTTTTTTGATTGTCAATAAAAAAAAGCTCCAATTAAACACACGGAGCCTTTTTGCTGATTTTAAATTTAAAAGATGACCGTAATAAAAAAATGTTCGGAGCCTATTGGGATAGGTGTCCATTTTTAGCTAAAGGTTTTATGAAGAATAAATAGTTTATTTTAGAACAAAAACCAGTTAAAGAATTAGAGGAAAAAGAATTATTCCAAATTCTTAATAAATTTCCTAAACTCCTTTCCGAATTTAATAAAAATAAATATAACTTTGCAGTCCCAAATGGGAAATGCACTTAATTGACCCATGGTGTAACGGTAGCACTTCGGTTTTTGGTACCGTCAGTCAAGGTTCGAATCCTTGTGGGTCAACTACAAAATCCCGACAATTTCGAAAAAAAATCGAAATTTCGGGATTTGTTTTAACTATTTTAATAGACATGTCGCAAGTAAAAATTTTTTCAGGCTCTGGCTCCATAGATCTAGCAGAAAAAATTGCCCATTCTTTTGGTAAACCACTTGGCAATTCTGTATTCCAAAAATTTAGCGATGGAGAAATGGCTCCGTACTTTGAGGAATCGGTAAGAGGTTGCGATGTATTTCTTATTCAAAGCACATTTGCCCCTGCCGATAATTTTTTGGAGCTTTTATTAATGGTTGATGCTGCAAAAAGAGCTAGTGCAGAAAGCATTACATTAGTTGTTCCATATTATGGTTATGCACGCCAAGATAGGAAAGACAAATCGAGGGTAGCGATAGGAGCTAAACTAATTGCTAATTTAATTCAAGCATCTGGTGCTACTCGATTAATGACCTGCGATTTTCACGCAGATCAAATTCAAGGATTTTTTGATATACCGGTAGATCATATGGATGGAGCTTCCATTTTTGTTCCTTACCTAAAATCTTTAAACCTAGAAAATATAATCTTTGCATCGCCCGATGTTGGTGGCATGAAAAGAACACGTAGATATGCACGTTTTTTTGCGGCCGACATGGTGGTGTGTGATAAGCACAGGGAGCGTGCCAACGAAATAGCATCTATGCAATTAATTGGTGATGTAAAAGGCAAAGATGTGATTATGGTGGATGACTTAATTGATACTGGAGGCACCATTTCTAAGGCTGCTCAATTATTGATGGATAAAGGCGCTAAATCGGTAAGAGCCGTTTGTACACACGGTGTACTTTCAGGCAAAGCCTACGAGAATATTGAAAATTCTGTATTAGAAGAATTGGTTATTTCAGATACCATTCCTTCAAAAGAGAGTTCGAAAATAAAAGTAATAGGAATTGGGTCTCTTTTTGCAAAGGCCATTCGAAAAATTCATGACCATGAATCAATCAGTTCCTTATTTATTAAAGCAAACAAGCAAATAAATTAATTAATTAATACTAAATCATTTAACATGAAAACAATTGAGATTATAGGGTATAAAAGAGCAAATCTCGGCAAATCAGAAGCTAAGAAATTAAGAACTGAAGCCAATGTTCCCTGCGTACTTTACGGTGGAGAAAAACAAGTGCATTTTCACGCACCAATGATTTTATTTCGTGAGCTAATTTATACAAGAGATGCTCACTTTGTAAACCTAAATATTGAGGGAGAAGAATATCAAGCTATTCTTCAAGACATACAGTTTCACCCTGTTAGTGAAATTATACTACATGCCGATTTTTTCCAATTATTTAAAGGCAAAAAAATTAAAATGCATATTCCTGTTAAACTTACAGGGCAATCTCCTGCGGTAACAGAGGGCGGTGTGTTAATTCATAAGCGTAGAAAGCTACATGTGCTTGCTTTACCTAAAAACATGCCATCGCATATTGAGGTTGATATTTCAAACCTTTTATTTAAGCATTCGGTAAAAGTGCAAGATGTTGAAGGGGGCGAATATGAAATTTTAGATACTAAAATTGCTTCTATTGCGGTTGTCGAAATTCCTAGAGCACTTAAAGCTGCTACCGATGAAGAAGCTGAAGAAGGAGAAGGAGAAGGAGAAGAAGGAGAAGCTACTGAAGGAGGAGAAAGCTCCGAAGCAGCCGAATAATTATAAAATTTGAATTCTTTTTATTATAAATCCTGCTTTTATAACAAAGGCAGGATTTATTTTTTAACCAGCGTTTATACTTTTGAACCTAACATAAATAATGTGTATTAAGGCACTGTTAAAGAATAAATGCTTCGAATTTGACGCAGAAATTTTGTTTGTATTTGAGGCAAAAAACCTAAGCATAGCATAGCTATGGTTCTGTTTTTTAACGAAAAAGACAGACAAAAAAGCTAGTCAAAAAGGAGTAGTTATTCTTTAACAGTGCCTAAGCATTTAATAAACTATGAAATACTTGATAGCAGGACTAGGCAATATAGGTAAAGCGTATGAATTAACCCGACATAATATTGGTTTCTTAGTTCTTGATCAAATAGCAGAGGAGAAAGCGTTAACATTTGAAGTAAACCGGTTAGCAGAAAAAGCTGAATTCAAATATAAGGGTCGGCAAATTTATTTAATTAAACCAACCACCTACATGAATTTAAGTGGAAAGGCTATTAATTACTGGCTTCAACAGCTTAAAATTCCACCAGAAAATTTGCTTGTAATTGTGGATGACATAGCCTTACCATTTGGTAAATTAAGGCTGCGAGCTAAAGGCTCAAGTGCTGGACATAACGGACTTAAAAACATTGAAGAGGTAATGGGCAACAATAATTATGCTCGCTTAAAGTTTGGGCTTGGTGATGATTACCCTAAAGGAAGGCAGGTTGATTTTGTATTAAGTAACTTTTCAACCAAAGAAATAAATGCCTTACCTCTCATTATTGATAAGGCAAAAGAGTATGTGTATTCTTTTAGTACACAAGGAGTTAACCAATCCATGAATACCCTCAACAAACAATAAGTATAAATACTTATTGCTATAATGTTAAATAATGATTTTATTTGTTTTATATAAAATCATTATTTGCATTTAACTAATAAGCATCTATACAAATTAACACGAATCAAATGAAGCACCTAAAATTAATACTTCTCATTACCGTCCTATTGGGCGGTGTTTTTTCGCAAAACACGAGTCAGGCACAAGTTTCTATGACAAAAATTGAATCATTGTATATTTATAATTTTATCAAAAATATTCAATGGAATAATGTAACTGACAAATACATTATTGGGGTATATTCTAACAATTCCACTTTTAACGAGTTAAAAGGAATACTTTCTATAAGAAAATTTAATGGTAAATCCATCGAAGTTAAAAAGCTTACTGCGCCCGCTCAAGCCTCCGAATGTCACGTTGTATTTGTTAGCCAATCGAATGGAGGAATGGTTAAAAAAATAGTGGCTGGAGCAAACACCAAAAACACATTAATTGTATCCGAAAGAGGTCAGTTAAATAATGGCGCTGGAATAGCCTTTATTTTATCTAACTCAAAATTGCAATTTAAAATAAATAAAGCCACTTGTACTGCAGCAGGATTGCAAATAAGTGCCTCGCTTTTAGCTTTAAGCGTTTAGTACAGCACTACTTTAACTCCATTTTGCACGCTCTTTACTTGCCCCCAAAGGAATTAATAGGACCTCCTTTAATCAATTAATAGCCGAACCTGGCTTTACTGATTCATTTGGGGATAGAAATTTTAAACTACCATCCGCATCTTCTGCCATTAATATCATTCCTTCCGATAACTCTCCCATCATTTTTCGTGGTGCCAAATTAATTAGCACCGATACTTGCTTGCCAATTATATCCTCGGGCTCAAAGTATTGAGCTATGCCACTTAAAATGGTTCGAGTATCTACCCCTGTATCCACCTTAATTTTTAACAACTTCTTCGATTTCTTTATTTTTTCAGCCGATATCACTGTTCCTACACGAATATCCATTTTAATAAAATCATCAAAAGTTACTTCTTCTTTTTGAGGCTCAGCCTCCACATTTGCCAACTTGGTTGCTTCTAATTTTGCTACTTGCTCTTCCACTTCTTTGTCTTCAATTTTTACAAATAATAATTCTGGCTTACTCATCTGTTTACCGGCATCAACTAAATCTGATTTGCCTGCATTAGCCCAACCTTGTATTGGCAGCCCTATAATATCAGCAAGTTTACTGGCTGTATTAGGCAAAAAAGGCACACCCATTACGGCTAAATTTGCAGCAATTTGTATGGCAATATTTAGTATAGTTTCAACTCGTTTAGGGTCTTCTTTAATTAATTTCCAAGGCTCCGTCTCGGCCAAATACTTATTGCCTAATCGAGCAACATCCATATAAATTGCTAATGCTTCTCTAAAACGATACTTTTCAATAGAGTTTGCAATCTTTTCAGGAAAACGAGCCAATTGGGCTAGTACATCTTTATCCTGCACTGTTAGCTCTCCTCTTTGAGGCACTATGCCATCATAGTATTTTTGAATAAGAACAAAGGCTCTATTTACAAAATTTCCTAAAATGGCTACTAATTCGTTATTATTTCTGGCCTGAAAATCCTTCCAAGTAAAATCATTGTCTTTGGTTTCAGGGGCATTGGCTGTTAGCACATAACGCAATACATCTTGCTTATCAGGAAATTCTTCTAAATACTCGTGTAACCAAACTGCCCAGTTTTTAGAGGTTGATATTTTATTACCTTCTAAATTTAAAAACTCATTAGCTGGCACATTATCTGGTAAAATGTATTCGCCATGCTGTTTAAGCATAGAAGGAAAAATAATACAATGGAATACAATATTATCTTTACCAATAAAATGTAACAGCTTGGTGTCATCCGATTTCCAATAAGGCTCCCAATCTTTACCTGTTTCAGTGGCCCATTCTTTACTAGCTGATATATAACCAATTGGCGCATCAAACCACACATAAAGCACTTTACCTTCTGCTTCTTTTAAAGGCACCGGAACGCCCCAATCTAAATCTCTTGTTACTGCCCGCGCGTGCAGCCCTTGATCGATCCAAGATTTACACTGCCCATATACATTACTTTTCCAGTCTTTTTTATGCCCATCAATAATCCACTCTTTTAGCCAAGGCTCGTATGTATCTAAAGGCAAATACCAGTGCTTCGTTTCTTTAAAAACAGGCGTTTCTCCACTTAATGCAGAAGTAGGATTTATTAATTCGGTTGCATTTAAAGTGGAGCCACACGACTCACATTGATCACCATAAGCACCATCCTTACCACAAGATGGGCAGGTGCCCACAATGTATCTATCCGCTAAAAACTGCTCCGCTTTAGGGTCGTAGTATTGCTCTGCTACTTTTTCAACAAACTCTCCTTTATTATGTAAGGTGGTAAAAAACTCTGAAGCTGTTTCGGCATGCGTTTTAGAAGAAGTACGAGAATAAATATCGAAACTTATACCAAAGTCTTTAAACGATTGTTTAATCATGCCATGGTATTTATCTACAATCTGCTGAGGTGTTACTCCTTCTTTCTTAGCTCTAATCGTAATTGGCACTCCGTGCTCATCTGAACCACATACAAAAAGCACCTCTTTATTATTGCTACGTAAATAACGTGCATAAATATCGGCAGGCACATAAACACCCGCTAAATGACCAATATGAACGGGACCGTTGGCGTAAGGCAATGCCGCAGTTAATGTATATCTAGAAGGGGTTTTACTCATTATTTTCAAATTTGCTCAAAGATAAACAGAATTCTATTGGTAGAAAGGCTTCATTACAAGTAATATAATCAATCCATAGGTTTATTGTCGATAACCCTTTGTACTTTTGCGCTTTGAAAAATACGCATTATATGAAATCGATTAGGAATATTGCCATTATTGCCCACGTTGACCACGGTAAAACGACTTTGGTTGATAAAATTATTCACGAATGTGAAGTATTAGATCCGCGTAAAGAAACGGGAGAATTAATTCTTGACAGTAATGACCTAGAACGAGAAAGAGGAATTACCATTCTTTCTAAAAACGTATCTGTAAACTATAAAGGCGTAAAAATCAATATAATTGATACTCCTGGTCACGCAGATTTTGGCGGTGAAGTGGAGCGTGTGCTTAGAATGGCCGATGGTGTTCTTTTATTAGTTGATGCATTTGAAGGTGCTATGCCTCAAACACGATTTGTACTAAGCAAAGCACTTGCACTTGGATTAACACCTATGGTGGTTATTAATAAAGTGGATAAAGAAAACTGTACTCCAGACATCGTACACGAACAAGTATTCGATTTGATGTTTAACTTAGATGCTACCGAAGAGCAGTTAGATTTCGTTACTCTTTACGGTTCATCTAAACAAGGGTGGATGAGTACTGATTGGAAAAACATAACAGATAGTATCAAACCATTATTAGATGCAGTAATTGAAACTATACCAGAAGCTCCTTATAAGGAAGGAACTCCTCAAATGCAGATTACTTCGCTCGATTTCTCAAGCTTTACAGGTAGGATTGCCATTGGCCGTGTTTTTAGAGGCGATTTAGAAGTTGGCAAAGACTATATGCTTTGCAAAAAAGAAGGGAATAAAAAAGTTAGAATTAAAGAGTTATATGAGTTTATTGGGCTTGGAAGAGAAAAAGTTTCTAAAGTAAGAAGTGGCGACATTTGCGCCATTATTGGTATAGAGGGATTTGAGATTGGAGATACCATTGCTGATTTGGAAAACCCAGAAACTATGACCCGTATTGCAGTGGATGAGCCTACCATGAGTATGCTGTTTACTATTAACAATTCGCCATTTTTTGGTAAAGAAGGCAAATTCGTTACTTCTCGCCATTTAAGAGATAGACTCGAAAAAGAAACTGAAAAGAACCTTGCTCTACGGGTTGAAGCTACCGATACAGAAGATAAGTTTAACGTATTTGGTCGTGGCGTACTCCACCTTTCGGTACTAATAGAAACCATGCGTAGAGAAGGCCACGAATTACAAGTAGGCATGCCTCAAGTAATTATAAAAACTATTGATGGTAAAAAGCACGAGCCTTACGAAACATTAGTAATTGATGTACCTGAAGAATTTTCTGGTAAAGCCATTGAGTTAGTAACACAACGTAAAGGTGACTTAATGATAATGGAGCCTAAAGGTGATTTACAACATTTAGAATTCAATATTCCTTCCAGAGGAATTATTGGCCTACGAAATAATATGCTAACAGCCACCTCTGGCCAAGCCATTATGACGCATAGGTTTAGAGAATATTTACCAATGAAAGAAGGCATGCCTCCTCGTTTAAAAGGCGCGCTAGTATCTATGGAGCAAGGCCCTGCAACGGGGCACGCACTTAATAAATTGCAGGATCGCGGTCGATTTTTTGTAGAGCCTGCAGATATAATTTATAAAGGCCAGGTTATTGGGGAGCACTCACGGGATAATGACCTTGAAATAAATTTGATTAAAGGAAAGCAGTTAACCAACATGCGTAAATCAGGTACTGATGATGCGGTAAAAATTGCTCCAAAAGTTATTTTCTCACTCGAAGAAGCGATGGAATACATTAGAGCGGACGAATATTTGGAAGTAACTCCAAAAAGTTTAAGAATGCGAAAAATATAAGAACAAT